>JBBQYD010000082.1:0-13705 GCA_038209025.1 Verrucomicrobiota bacterium
GAGGCTATATGCCGTGACGAACGTGCTGGGACGAGCTAGGTCCGCCGGACGCGGTTTGCCCTTGCCGATCTGAATGGGCTCGGGAGTGGTCGTGATGCCGGCGGAGCTGACCGGCCTGGTGGCCACAAGTTTTCCATCGAGGTAGAGCGACATGGCGCCGCTGGCGCGGTCATACGTGCCGGCGGCGTGGTGCCAGTGAAATCGGTCCAGCACATTCGTGGCAACCAACTCCTGCCACGTGTCGCCGACTTTGAGTTTGAAACCAGCCCGCCCCCGAGCGTCCACGCCGAGGAAATATCCCGTGTCATCGCCCTGCTGGACAATCGGGGCCCAATTCCAGGGATAGGCTCCCATGGCGAACCAACCCTCCAGCGTCAGCGCTCCCGCAATGGCCGGGGCCTTGGCGGCAGGCAGCGAAACCACCGTGTTGTAGTCGTCGAATTGCAGGCAGGTGCCGGAGACGCCTTTTCGCCACAGGCTCTTGTGGCCGGCGATGTCACTTGGCTCGCCTGTGATGCTCTCCACCGTGCGATCACCCGCCGCTTCGTCAAACCGCCATTCCCGCACCGGCCGAATCACGGCGTCGCCACGCAGCGGGTTGCCGACAACGGATTCTGCGGGCGGTGAATGCGCCGCCTCCGTGCGGGAGATTTCGCGAATGCCGTCCGCGGAAAGTTGCAGAATCTGCGTGGTGTGGTTCAACGGATCGATCCAATCATCAATCTTGGGCGTGCCCTGCTTGATGGTGCGGGTGATTTTTCCGTGGGGCAGAATCTCGAACTGCTCTTCCACGAACCGGGTTGGATCCATCCCCTGGTATGGGTTCCCGCCACTAAACTCCGGCAGGTAGCGCCAGTAAACCAGCACCCGCTCGGGTGTGCTTTCCACCAAGGCCACGCGCGCGAAGGCATTGACCTGATCAGGGCGCCGCCCCTCGCCATCCCCGTGCCGGGAAACGAGCTCATCCAGGAACCACTGGCCTTTGGCGGTTTCCCAGTAGGGCAGGTAGCTCGATCCGCGCCAGAACACCAGTTTCCCTTCCGGCGCCCCCAGCCTCACGATGATGTCCGCGTAGTCGCCCGTGCGGGAGAATCTCTCGAAAGGCTCGCCCGAATCAACCCGCGAATAATAGGCATGGAACTCAGCGGATAGGGACTGCGCAGGTTCAGTCGCAACAAACAGCGCTGCCAGCAGGGGCGCGGATACGAATCGCCTCACGGCGCTGCACAGTTCCGGAAGAATTGTTCTTAGCTCCGGTTTCATTCGTCTTCCTTTCTGATTCATCGCCGCCCGCTGGGAACCTGTTTTAACCATTGGGAGTTTGCTGGCCCAGCGGGGCAGCACCGCGGTTGTAATAAACCTGCTCCATGACGGCCCAGCCGGTCTCCCCGTTCAAGGGAAGCTGCATCGGATCGCAGACCTCAAGCCAGGCCTTATTGCGCGGTTCCGCGGCCAAAGCCGCCATATCAGCCTCGAAGTCGGCACCGCTGTATTCGTAGTATCCGAACTCAAACCACTCCTCGCCGATTCGGCGCAGAAAGATGCTGAAATTTTCCAGATGATACCTGGCCAAAAGATCCCGCACGCCGGGGTTTGAATCGGCATGCAGCGCCCGGTATTGCGCGACGCACTCGGGCTTCAGCCTGATCACCATCCCGACCCGCTTCACGCCGTCTCCAGTTCTTTGATAAGTCTTGTTTTCCATGTAAGCTCTAGCGTCAAATCACCAGTGTCCTTCCATAAGCTGCAATTCACCGGCCCCGCAGATACACCCGCTCAGCGGTGCCCCCCATGATTGCGGCCTGTTCCGAAGCGCTGAGCGGTGCGATGAACGAGCGGACTGTCTCCACCCAAGTCATGTGGCTGCTGCGCATGAGGCAGACCGGCCAGTCGGAACCGAACATGAGCCGCGTGGGGCCGAAAGCTTCCAGCACCGTCTCGAAGTAAGGTTTCAGCAACGCTTCATCCCAAGTGTCACCTTCCACCTCGGTCACCATGCCGGACAATTTGCAGGTGACGTTTTTACGCTGAGCGAGGCATCTGATGTTGGCGGCCCAGGCCTGGTCGAAGGCGTCACGGCGAATCCGGGGTTTTGCGATATGATCGACCACCATGGATAGCTCGGGGTGTTGATCCACAAAGGCGATGGTTTGCGGCAGGTGACGCTGGAAGATGAGAATATCGTAACAGAGCGGGTAACGGCTCAAGGCCTTGATGCCGGTATTGAAATCGGGACGAAGCAGGAACTGATCGTCGGGTTCATCATGCACGACGTGGCGGAAGCCGACGATTTTCTGATGGCCCGCGTATCTTTCCAGGTGACGCTCGACGTTCGGATCACAGAGCGGAATCCATCCGACCACCCCCTTGATGAAGGAGTTGCCGGCCGCCAGTTCCAGCAGGAAATCGGTTTCCTTGACGAACTGGCGGGCCTGAACGGAGATACTGCCATCCAATTGACCAGCTTCCAGCAGTGGGGCCAGGTCTGCCGGCAGGAAATCTCTCCGGCAATAGGCGTATCTGTCCACCATCCATACGTAGTCGGTGTCGTTATATTTCCAAAAGTGCTGGTGACTGTCGATCTTCATTAGAACCAATCGGTATGGGAGACGGGTTTGAGCATTTCGCGGACCTTTGCCACAAGCCCGGGGTCGAAGGGCTCTGCGGCCCAAGCGACATTGCGCCGAACGGACTCGGCGCTGGAACTGCTGAACATGGTCGTAGGAATCTCCGGATGCTGGGATGAAAACTGGAGCGCGAGTTTCGAGATACTTGTGCCCAGCGCGGTGCAATACTCTGCAGCTTGCCTAAAAATGGCGCGCTGTTCGGGGGTTGCCGGATGCCAGTCCGCCGGTCCGCGATCGGTTAGCAACCCGCTGCCGAAGGGCGAGGCGTTGATGATGCCAATGCCTTTTTCTCGCGCCAGCGGCAGCAGTTCCAACAAACGTGTGTCGTGGAGGCTGTAGTGGTTATGCACAAGGGCTGCGTCCACTGGCAGAGTGGTAAAAATACGCCACCACAAGTCCATCGGATAAATTCCAAAGCTTACCGCGCCGATTCGTCCTTCGCGCTTCAGTTCGGAGACGGCCTCGTAACCCTCGGTGAGTGCCCATTCGGTGTGCTGCCGATCCTGATACTCGATGTCGTGGATGTGAATGATATCAAAGTAATCCGTGCCCAACCGCGCGGCACTCTCCTCGATCGATCGCCGGGTGCGGTCCCGCGAGTAATCGAGCGTGTCATCGCCATACTTTCCCGGGTTCGTGTATTTGCCGATTTTCGTGGAAAGGAAATAGCGGTCGCGCGGGATGCCCTGAAGCGCCTTGCCCAACACGGTTTCTGAGCGCGTGCCGCCGTAAGCCGGCGCGACGTCAAAGTAATTGATGCCGAGGTCGAGCGCGGCATGCACGGCGCGAATGGCCTCCGTTTCATCCACAGCATGAAAGACCCCGCCGAGCGAAGAGGCGCCGAAACCCAGACTGGATACGTTGAGCCCGGTCTTGCCCAGCGGACGGTATTTCATGATGCCACCTGAACCTTCATGACCCGGTCCTTGCTGAGGGCTCGCTCCATGGCCTGGGGAACTTCGGCAAAACCATAAGTCGCAGTGACAATCCCATCCAGGTTGATGATGCCCGAGGCGACCATGGCAAGGGCCTTCTCGAACACGTTGGCAAAGCGAAAAGAACCCAGCACCTTCAACTGACGGTTCATAATCAGATTTCCAGGAATGGAAAACTTCTCGGGCAGAGTACCGACCAACACCAGAGCGCCGCCGCGATGGACAACCTCAAGCCCGTCTGCCAGCGCCGAGGGAACCCCCGACGCTTCAAACACCACATCATAGCCGTCGCCGGACTTCCATGCCGCGTCATCCCGGGGATTGATCACCGCATCAGCACCACTCTGCAGAGCGAAATCCCGGGCATATTCGTCCACATCGCTGACGGCAATCTGGAGGGCTCCAAAAGCCCGCACGACGCGAAGAATCAACTGGCCGATGGGGCCACCCCCGGTGATGAGCACTGATGCGCCAGTAATCCCCTCCACCCGCCTGACGGCGTGCATTGCGACACACAGCGGTTCAAGCAGGGCAGCCTGGGCCAGGCTGATGCCGGCGGGAAGGACGTGACAATTCGCTGCGGGGGCGGCCACGTACTGGGCCAGAGACCCGTCAAGATGGGGGTCACAACTGGCGGACCCAAAGTATTTCATTGCCAGGCAGAGGTTGTATTGGCCGCTGCGGCAGTATTGGCAGCAACCGCACGGCATGGAGGGATCCACAACCACTTCATCGCCCACGCTTAATCCCTGAACATTCGTGCCGATGCCGCAAATCACGCCCGAAAACTCATGCCCAAGTGCAAAAGGTCGTTTGGGGACAAAGCGGCCGCAATATCCGTGCTGGTAGTAATGCACATCGGAGCCACAGATGCCGGTGAACTTCGGAGCCAAAAGCACCTGCCCCGCTCCGGGTTCCGGCGCGGGCCTCTCTTCCAATCGGATATCTTTGGCACCATGCAGTAAATATGTTTTCATAGTTTCAGATTCTATGCTCTGTCAGAATTCAATCCAATGTGAGAATCACTGCTGGCCCATCAACTGCAGCCCATCCACAACCACATAGCCCCTGGTATCCTTGTTGCCCACCACGATGGTTGCGGATTCCTTAATAGGAAACGTCCCAAGCACGAAACCACCGCCATCGCTCTGCCGCTGGTTGACCTTGAGCTCCCGGGTTTGACCTGCCACCGTTACACAGACCGGAGTGTTGTGCGAGCGATTGGGATGCGCTGTGTAGAGGAGCTTAATGGTGTAGCTGCCGGGCTGCTTCACCCTGACCCTAAAGGTCAGCGACTTCTCTCCCTTGCCGCTGGCCTGATCGTGGAGATAGCCCGGCGGAATCACGGGATCCGTGTTGCCCTCCTGCCAACTGCCCGCCATTTCGGCATCCCGTTCATCAATGAGGATCCCTTTAAGAGCGATGGCAGGCTGCGCGTTGGCTTTCGATTGCTCCGCCGGTCCGGTAGATACGTGGTCGCCGACCTTTACGAAGGCCACGGAATCGGCGATAACCTTCCCGTTTGCTCCTGTGGTGGACAGGATCACCGTATTGATTTCTGCCGCCTTAAACCGATAGGTTCCGATCGGAACAGCGAAACCGTGCTGGGATCCTTCCCGCATGTTCCAAGTGATCTCGGCCCTGCCTTGAGCATGCTTGATGGCAATCGGCACATTCGAAGCCCGATCGCTGCCGGGTTTGTAGAGCAACGAAATCTCATACGTGCCGTCTTCGGTGATCGGCAGGGTGTAAACCGCCGCCGAGGGCACCGCGGCCGCGCCCGTCAGGAACTTGAACTCAAAGAGATTTACAATCCCAACTGCCGTTTCCTTCGTCCACGTGCCAGTGCTGGCGAAGTGGGCGGCATCCGTGTAATGAATGATGCTCCCGGTGAACTTGTTGTTGGCGAGATCGATGCCGTTGGTCGCCGTGCCGGACGGGCCCACCTCCGCCACAAAGGGCGGCGTGATCACGGTGTTGGAGGATATATTCCCAGTGTTCAAGACATTACGGTTCCCTTTCCAAATGACCTTCACCGCGCCACTGACCGTGTTATAGATCCAGTTGTCTTTCACGGTGGTGTTGCTGCTTTCCCAGTCGAGGAACACGCCGTTGCCGAGGGTCCGGTTCGGGATGCCGTTCGCGTTCTGATTGAAACCCCAGACGTCATAGAGCCAGTTGTTCAGGATGTAGTTCGGCGCGTTGAGGGTGTTCATGGTGCCGAAGTGAATCGCCGCCCCGTCAACGGTGGTCTGCATGGCATTGTGAATGTGATTGTATTCAATCACGTTCCCGCCCTGGTTGCGGAAGGCGAAGATGCCGTTGCGCGACAGGTCGTTGAAGTGGTTGTGGGCAATGTAATTGCCCGGAGCCATCGTCATGCTGAATGGGCGCGAGTCCAAATGAACCCCACCGCCGTAGTAGCGGATCTTCCCACAATGCTCGACGGTGTTGCGCGTGATCTCGTTGAGGATCGGCGCCACCTTGGCAGCCGCCTCGCCCGGCGTGTAAACCTTGCTGTCGTCCATGTAACCGAGACGGGCACCGGTCAACAACACCCCGCCCCCACCGGAGTAGCGCACCGTGTTCTGGTCGAAAACATTCCGTTGACTGTCCAGGTGCAGCCACAGGGCGTAGCCACCGATGTTCTCGAACTGGCAGTGCTTCACCGAGCTGTCCCGGGTGTTCTCGAACATGATGGCGGTATCGGTGTGAACGCGCGCCTCAATGTGGCCCAGCGTGAAGGTGGTGTGGCGAAACTCAAGGCCGTCGAAATTCACATACTGGACATGCGTGCTGGCGTTGACATCGCCCTTCACATTGATGATCCGGTTCAGGTAGGGCGCCACGATCTCCAGACTATTGGGGTTAACTCCGTTGGTCGGCATGTAGTAAAGCCGTCCGGTGGTGGGATTCAAAAACCACTCGCCAGGCTCGTCCAGTTCGGCCTGAACCCCCTCGATCCAGAACCAGCTTCCACTGTCGATCAGGCGATGCCGCTCACTATCGGCGATGTCGATCCGCCCCGTGTTGGTATTCACGCCGGTGACAGTATTCCATTGATTGAAGAACCGGGATTGGGGAACCATGTTGATCTGGGCGTCGGCGGCGGTGCCCCAACTCGCTTTGACCAAGGCCGGGTTGATGATTGCATGGTCAAATCCACCACCGGTTGCGTAGAGAAAGGGATTGGGGTTGCTGACGTTGGGATAGCGGGCACGGACCGCGCGCTGACCGTTGACGAAGAGCTGGCGGAAATTCCACTGGTTGGTGCCCAGGCCTACACCGGTGAGGTCGGTGAACCAGATGCCGGTTCCACCGTTGGTCCAGGTGCCGGTGATCCGCTTGCCGCCGCTCAGGACGACGGTGGCATTGGCCGCCGCCTTCCACGTGATCGCGAACGTGGCCGTGCCGGAATCCTCGGGGCGCAACTCCAGCGGCGCATCCATCTGGTAAGTTCCGGCGGCGAAGATCACCTCCACCGCGTTGCTCAGGCCGGCCTGGATCAGCGCGCGGACCCGGGCCTGCGCGCCCTGCGGCGTCGCCACCGGCTGCGCAACCGTGCCGGGATGGGCATCGTTCCCCGCCGGTGCCGGAGCGACATGAATTTCTGCGGCGCAAAGAGCACTGGCAGTAATAAAATACGCGACAGAACCCAGGATAAGAACTCGTTTCGTGGCGTAAACTACATGACTGGTTGAGATCAAGTTCATTTCGATGCTTTGGTGTTTTGATTCTCAAATACACGCACGGTATACACCTGCGCCCGGTCAATGCCATGCGTGGACCGACACTCAAGTCTAATCCGCACCACCCCGGTCAGGTCGCAGTTATGGATGCAATTGCGCTGGTAATTGTTTGCGGCTTCGGCAACCACCCGCTCCGAACCATCATTCAGTTTCGCGATCATCCGATAGTCCTTTACAATCGAAGGAATAGCATTGACTGCATAGCCTTGCCAGCTTTGCCAGAAATGAAAATGGAGGGCTGAATCAAAGAGCACCTGAACGCTGGCAATGTTGCGCGGGGAGGCCCAGGCCAACTCCAACCATTCCGGCTCTTTGAATGAAGTGGATGCCGAGACCCAGAGATTCGGCTGATTTGTCGGGCGGCTGTGCGAATTGGCGATCATACCCGGTTCGTAAACCGGTTGTACGGGAGACACCTGGCAAATGAACGAGAAGCCCAGGAAGCTGCTGAGGTTGCGGACGCGCTCGGCATGCCCGTTCCACTTTGGGGCCAAAACTTCCGCCCCGTCCGCGTCGGTGGCCCGCTTTTGCCCGATGGGTAGTGAGCGCAGTGTCCAGGTCGAAAACGGATTCGGCCGGATGGGGTCCGCAGGACGCGGATAGTAGCGCAGCAAGCCGGGCGGCGCCTCGGCAACATGAAGCCGGATCAGCGGGTTCTCCTCCATGATCAGGAAGTGCCAGCCTGGCTGGGCGATGTCACAAGCCAGCGGGAGTGTTACCCACTGCTCGACACCCGGCTGCAGATCAACCCTTCCGGCCATGAGCTCCGCTTCGGGATAGGTGGATCCATTGGCTGGCCCCTGCATGAAACGGTAGGTAAGTTGGGTGGCCTCGCTGGCGTCGAGCCGCAGTTGTACGGATTCCACGCGCTCCGTCAGAATCGGCAGCAACTGCATGCGCGGGGAGGTGAGCGGCTCTGTCCCCCAGCTCTCCGCATTATCGTTACCCGGGAACACGGACGAGGCCGACACCTGCGCTTCCCGCGCAATGTCCTGTGGCAGCGCCGCGGTCAGATGATGGATGTGGTGATCCGCTTTCAGCAAATCACGTTGGACGGCAGCAATGCGCGCCCCTGCAACCAAGTCCCGCGGTTCGCATCCCAGTCGCACCGCGTGCGCCGCTGCCATGCCAACCGCTTCGCCGAGCTGGGCACAAGTCAGCATGACGCGCGTGCTTGAGAGGGCATAATGACTGGCGCTTAGATTTCGACCGGCTAGAAAGAGGTTCTCGATGTTGCGGGAGTAGAGAGAGCGAAGGGGCACATTATGCGGGCCGCGGAGGTATCGATGGGTGCTGGGGTTTTCCTTGTCGTGGAAACCACCCGGAGGGTGGTGATCGAAACCCCAGCCACCGTAGGCCACCGCATCCTCAAAGTGAGCCTGACCATCAATATCACCCATTGTGAGGAGGTGGTCGCCCTCGAAGCGGCGGGACTCCCGCTTGCCGGGAACCGCACCCATCCAGTCCAACTCGTAGGTGGTGAGCTTCTCCGCGAGCGGCGAGCGGTTCTTTAGATAATCCCACACCGCCAGCGTAATGCGCTGAACCTCATCCTTAATCTTGAGAGTATCATGCACCGTATCGAGTTCACCTCCCCACTCCAACCACCAGAAACCACCGGTATCCGGAAAGAAATTGTCGCACACGGGCCGGTAGGGACCAAAGTCCTCCGCGCCCAGTTCCAGTCCCACCCAGGCGGGCTTCACGAAGGGCATCGGTCGCCCGGCATCGCGCGCATGCATGTGCAGGCTCATGCCCATCGTATCGCGGCTCGGCTCATCGGGACACATGGATTCGTTGAATTCCGAGCGAGCCTCTACACCCACGCGAAATGCGGCCCCTGCCAATGCGCCAACCACACCATCACCGGAGCAGTCAACAAAATAAGGGGCGTGAAAGATGTGCTTGGTTTCGGCCAGGGCACAGTAGGCGCTCACAGAGGTGACCCGATGATTCAACGGGTCCGTTGGACTTCGCTCCGAAGCCGAGGTGACCAGGTCATTGACCGCACAGTTGAGAAACAGGTCCAGATTCGGCTCGTTGCGCACGAGGCTTTCCAGCTCCAAGTTCCAGCCTTCCGGGCTCCAAGTGGGGTTTCGGGCAAGGTTGTTAAGAAAAAACTCTTCGATCAGTCCGGTTTCGCGCGAGTAGGCAAAGTTGCACTGCGTGGCACCCACCGGAGGCACGCGAATCTCGGTGCTGGCGTTGCCGCCCAGAACCGGACGGTCCTGCACCAGCGCGGTTTTTACACCATGGCGCGCGGCGGTCACGGCCGCGCAAACGCCCGCCAATCCGCCGCCAACCACCACTAAATCAAAGTCATGCTCAATCGTTTTCATATCTCTCATCTGCTCATGTCACACTCTGCCGGGCGCGGCGCTGACCCCTGGTTCCTGGCTGACATGTTTCCGGCGAACCATAATCAGGACCACCACGGCGGCCACCACGTGGAGTGACCCCATCAGGCATAGCACCGGCGTGTATCCCTGGGCATCGAGCATTCGCCCGGTGAACCAGGACATGAGAATGCCGCCCAGGGTTCCGGCGGCGCCGGTCAAGCCGTAAGCGCTGGCGACGAGGTGCTTCGGAAAGAGGTCCGCGGGCAGCGTCAGCAGGCTGGCCGCCCAACTGTTGTGACCGGAAGTGGCCACGGTGATGAACAGAATCGCCAGATAGGCATTGGGCGTCCAAATCGCCAGCAACGCCACCGGCATGACCGCCGCGCTGATGCACATAGCCAGCTTGCGGGCGGCCAGCACCGACATGCCGCGCTTGATGAACAGGGTGGGCATAAAGCCGCCCAGCGCGCTGAAGACGCCGGCGGCGAAGAACGGCACCCACGCGAACATCGCAATCTGCGTCAGATCGAATCCGCGCACGGTGGAAAGATACTTGGGCAGCCAGAAGGCATAGAAATACCACACCGGGTCGGTCAGGAACCGGCCGAGAAAAAGGCCCCAGAAGTCGCGCCGTTTGAGGATGTCCCGCCACCTGGCCTTCGCCTCGTCCACCGCGACCGCCTCTCCTGGCACCTGGCCTTGGCGGATATGTGCCAGCTCCGCCGGGGATAACCGGGGGTGGCGCTCGGGATCCCGATACAGCCAAAGCCATGGGATCAACCACAGCACACTGACAGCCCCCGTCGCAACAAAAACGGCTTGCCAGCCGAAATGGATGATCAGAAACACAATCGCCGGCGGCGCGATGATGGCCCCAAGGCTTCCACCGGCGGCGAAGATGCCGGTGGCCCCCGACCGTTCGGAAGGAGGAAACCACTGCCCCACGGCCCGGATGCCCGCCGGAAAGTTTGCGGCTTCGGCGGCTCCCAGGAAAAAGCGGACCAGGATAAAGGAGCGCACCCCTTGGGCCAGGGCATGTCCCATGCAGGCGAGGGACCAGAGCACCAACGCCGCCGCAAAACCGATTCGAACGCCGACGCGATCCACAATCCATCCGGTGAGGGGCTGCATGAGCATGTAGGCAAGGAGAAAGGCCATCACAATGTGGGCATAGTCCGTCTCCGTGAAGTTCAGGGCTTTGCAGATGGTGGGTGCCGCGACGGAGAGCGCCTGGCGGTCCAGATAGTTGAAGAACGTCGCGAAAAAGAGCAAACCCACGATCCACCATCGCAGATGCTTGATGGCCGATCTACTGCCGGCCGCTGGCTTCGTTGTGCCGAGAGGTTCCATTGCCTGGTCTCGAATTAGTCCTGCAAAACCATTATTAATCATTTGCGCCGGCGGCCCCGCACCCCGGAGTGCGGAGCTTGAGCCCGGCCTAAACCGAGGGGAATCCTACCCTGATGGGGACATCCCGGCAATGCGCTGAAGCGTATTCGTCATACGACTTTGCGCCAATCCTCAGCCTGGCCTCATGCGCTGCCGCCGATAAGCGGAGGGCGTGAAGCCGTGGTGCTTCTTGAAGACCGGGATCATGTGTTCGACGTAGTTGAATCCGCAGGCCTCGGCGATGTCGGGGATCGGGATGCTGGTGGAGTCGAGCAGGCCGCGCACCTTCTCGATCTTGACCCGGCGGATTTCGTCGGCCGGGCTGCGGCCGAGCAGTTCCTGAAAGCGCCGCTCGAGAGTGCGGCGGGCCATTGGGACGGCCTTCAGAACGGCGCGGACGTCAATCCCTTCTTGGGCGTGGTCGCGGATGAAGCGCAGGGCCTGCTGAATGCGCGGATCGTCGCAGGCCACCAGGTCGGTTGATTGGCGGGTGGTGACTCCGAGCGGCGGCAGGTACACCTCGTTCGGCGTCGCGGCCTTGCCGTGGAGCAGCCGGTCCAGTTGCCGCGCGGCCTCGTAGCCGATTTTTTCCACCGGAATATCAACCCCGCTCAGTGGCGGATGCACCACCCAGCCCAACAGGTCCTCGGTTTCGAGGCTGATGATGGCAACTTCCTCGGGCACCTTGATGCCGCTCGCCTCGCAGGCCATGGCGAGGTGCCGGCAAATGCTGGTGGCCCAACCGATGATCCCCACCGGCTTCGCCAGCGACTCGATCCACCGGCGGCGGTCGTTCTGCCGGACCTCCCGGTCAGCCCGGGGCCCGAGTCTCGCGGAAGGCTGGTACACGATGGGCTTCAGCCCGGCCTGGTTCATCACGCTTTCATAGGCATCGGTCCAAAAGTCTATGAACGGGCGGTGGGGTTCGCCGCAGAACGCGATGTTCGCGAGTCCTTTCTCGCGTAAATGTGTCACAGCCATCCGCACCACCGCTTCGGCGTCGCTAGTTACCCGGGGGAAGTCAAGTCCGGCAAACCGTGAACCGGAGACGTTGACCACCGGGACCCCGGCAGCTTGCAGTTTGGCGGCGAGGCGTTGGGTATGAACGGAGGCGATCACTCCGTCAGTGGTCAAACCGTGGGGAACCTCGGCGCTCTCATCCGGTTCGCTGGGCTCCATGTCCAGGAACCACGGCCCGTGCTGTTGCGCGTACTGCCACACCCCCTCGATGATCCCGCGTCCGTATTGGTTCCAGGCCGCTATCAACAACGTGACACGCGGAGGGGTAGAGCGAGCTTTCTGCCCGCGTATGGTTTTCTGGCCGAGCTGGCGAAGATTCTTCACGCTCCACCTGCCTATCACGCGCCCCGGGACCAAGCAAGGAAGAACGGCGCAAAACCGTAATGTTTATGCGCATGAGAGCATTGCCGGATTTTGCGTGGTCTGCTAAATAGATCTCTTAAGAAACCAAGAAACTCTGGCAAGAGTTCGCAAACGCAGGCAATGGAATGAAAATCAGAACTAACAAACCGGCAATTGGATCAAGGCACATCGTTGCATTAGTGACCGCAAGCATCCTCCTCGCAGCCAACGCGGCCCCGATCGTGCCGGCCGAATGGAAACAATCGAATGCCAATACCGCGCCCAGATCTGCCAGTTATCTGTCAGTTGCCGCGGGTATGGATGGCACCGAGACGTATCTTTACAACCAATATGCGCCGCTCGCTAGCGGCGAGACAACGGGCGCTGACAACAAAGAGTGGGTCACCACGAGCCAAACCGGTCCCGGTTGGGTTGGTGGGCTTGCCTCTTGTATGACGGCTGGAAAGGTGTGGACTGTTGTCGATCTGGGTGCTGTGTATGATTTGAGTACGGTCAATATCTGGAACTTTCAGTGGCAAAACTCTGCTACGCTGCCTGCGGGGGACCTGAGCAACCGCGGCATCAGCCAGTTCGATCTCTATGTGCGTAATTCGGTTGCGGATACGGATGACGGCACCGCCGGCGGCACAGCGATTAATCTGAATAACACAAGTTATGGTGGGTATTTGAACGTAGTGGCGTCTTTCAGCTTGGGAACTTCTAACCCGTGGCAACTGGCTCTGACAGACCAGCAGATTGCTCGGGCGCCCAATACCGACGATTATGCCGGCCTGAGTTATGACTTGTCGGGCTATACCGGCCGGTTTGTCTCGATCGTTGCGGACAGCTCTTACGGCGGAGCCGGTGTAGGAATTGGCAAGGTGCGGTTTGACGGCACGATGGTTGTCCCGGAACCCTCCGTCATTGCCTTGCTGGGTCTGGGTGGACTCGGCTTGGTTCTCCGTCGCCGCCGGTCCTAGACCGTCCGAATTCCGGATATCGAGGTTCCCGCTCTTGCCCCTGCGGTTGGTGCGCTGCGCCGGTCGCAGGGGCTTTTGACTCGTCGCATGCTAGATTAACTCGCCGTGAACGAAATTCGTTCGTCAACGCCAGCAATGAAATGAAAACCCGAACCAAAGAACCGGCATTATGTGAGCGGCATACAATATGAACGATGTTTCTCTCCCCAATGGCTGGCTGCCAGAATTCCATCCCGTTGCAAATGTGAGACCGCCCATCGGTAGTGGCCGATGGCGCGGGGGAGCCGGAGCGATAATGAGGGCACTGGCATCCCTCCTCTTCCT
>JBBQYD010000083.1:0-13485 GCA_038209025.1 Verrucomicrobiota bacterium
GGATACCGGGTTATCCAGCCCTCGGCTTGGTCCCTCGCACCTCGCCTTATCCGAACGCCTGGCTGCGGGTCGTGCGCTTCGGTCAGACGTTCAACACATACTGCAGCACCAACAACGTGGACTGGATGGCCCTCGACACCGGAATCACGCCGGAAACGCCATTTGCGGACACGCTGCTCATCGGGATCGCCTCCAGCCAGATCTCAGTAGCAAGCCCGGTGAACAGCCCGCGCGCGGTCTTTAGCTACAGCGGACTGCGAAACGCCGCAGCCACGGCCGGCACAATTATCATCACACGGCAGCCCGCGGGGCAGTCCGTGGTCGAAAACCGCCCCGCCACGTTTGTGGCGGACGCGCTACTCCAGGGTGGCGACTCAACCGCTCTGCGCTTCCAATGGACCACCAACGGCGTGAATGTTACGGGTGTCACCGCTTCCACGCTTCTGCTGCCGCGCGTGCAGTTGTCGCAGAGCGGACTCCAGGTGCGTTGCATCGTCTCAGCGGGCGGTTCCATTACGCCTCAAACATCAGCGCCCGCCACTCTCACCGTCACGGCGGACACCCTCGCCCCGGTCCCCGCGACCATCGCCGCGCTGGGTTCCTCCGCCACGCTCGTCTTCGACGAGTTGATGGATCCCGTCTCGGCCAACGACCCCGCGCGCTACACTTTAAATGGGGGCCATGCCGTGCTGAGCGCTTCGCTCCAACCGGACGAAAAAACCGTCTTGCTGACGACGGATGGCCTCACCACGCCGCAATTCCAACTGGGAATCGTCGGGGTGGCCGACCTGGCCGGTAATCCGGCGACCAATTCGATCACCGGAACGGTTTATCAGCCCGAGGTGCGTTTGGTGGATATTCAAGGGGTCAACCAGACGGTTACCAGCGTCAGCGACACCACACCCGCGGGCTTCACGCTGCACTCGGTCTATGGGGATATCTGGGGCCCGGCTGACAGTTGCAGCTTCGCGTACGTTCCCATGACGAACGACTTTGATGTGCGGGCGCAGTTCATCAGGATGGAGGCGTCCGCGGGTTGGGGCAGGGGGGGGCTGATGGCACGCATCAGCACCGATCCAGGCAGCGCAAACCTCATGGTGGGAACTTACCGGAACGGTTACGGCACCTACATTTACACCG
The DNA here is from genome assembly GCA_038209025.1 of Verrucomicrobiota bacterium. Lineage (GTDB taxonomy): Bacteria > Verrucomicrobiota > Verrucomicrobiia > Limisphaerales > UBA8199 > JBBQYD01. The sequence continues at coordinate 1,141 of JBBQYD010000083.1, forward strand.
AGCGGCCCGCGCCTGGGGCCGGCACTGGGTTCGGTACGGCGGACCAAGCTCCGAGCTTCCCGAATGTGTGGACCCGACTGCAGCGGCAAGGGGGCACCTTCCGCGGTTATTACGGTGCGGATGGCCTGAATTGGACCCCTTTCACCACCATCACTGATTTGGAGACGTCCGAGGTGATGCTCGTGGGCGTGGCGTTTTCCACCTGCCAGCTTCACCTGCCGACCGAGGGCGAGGTGCGGGTCGAGAATTTCGGCCCCGCCATTTCCGCGCCGGCGCAACTGTCCATCCGCCTTTCCGGCGGCAACGCGGTGGTCGAGTGGCCCTCCGCTGTCGAGGGATTCCAACTGCAGCAGAGCGGGAAGCTTGGCGCGGAGGCTGATTGGGGCAGTGCTCCCGGGAATCCCGTGCAGACGAACGGCAAGTTCCAAGTGACGCAACCGCTGGAGACCCAGCGTTTCTACCGATTGAAACGTTAGGCGACGGTCCGGCCGGGTTCGGGGCCGTGGCGCGGTTGGAGGTTCCGCGCTACGGCCCGCTGCCGGATGGTTGGCGGAGCCGGCAGCCTCTGATCTTGAATGAGCGTTGAAAGAGGGCGCTCGGCGCGCGACCAAGAATGCCCGTCTGCCCCACCTCGGGTTGTCCCCATTGTGATCCGACCATAACCTGCCCGAGTAGTCATGCGTTTTTTTCATTTGCCTGTGATCTTGCCTCAAGCACACTGGGGTGCTTGAAGATTTGTGCCATCCTTATCTTGTGCGCGGCGGTCTCGACCATCGGCGCGGAACTTTCCCCGGTTCACCTGGCTGACCCCATGCAGGGCACGGATTCCCACCGCGGGTATTCCCATGGGAATGAGTATCCTGCGATCGCGCTGCCGTTCCCAATGAACACCTGGGCGCCCTACACGGAGCCCGCCAGTGATCCATTCTACTATCAGTACCCCCACCAAAAGATTCGCGGGATTCGCCAGACCCACCAGCCCAGCCCCTGGATTGGGGACTACGCCGCCTTCTCGCTGATGCCGGTTTGCGGCAGGCTGGCGGTCAACGAGAATGACCGGGCCTCGGCCTTCCGCCACGAGGAAGAAAGGGCGCAGCCAAACTATTACCGGGTGCGGCTCGACACCTGGAAAGCGATCGCGGAAGTCACCCCGACGGAACGGTGCGCCCGGTTCCGGTTTACCTTTGAGGGGGACGGGGACGCGTTTGTGGTGCTGGATGCGTTCCCCGGCAACTCCATGGTTGAGATTATTCCAGCCCAGAACAAGATCATCGGCATCAGCCGGTTCAACCATGGCGGCGTATCCGCGAATTTTGCCAACTATTTTGTGGTGGTCTTCGACCGGCCCTTCGCCGCTTTTGGCACTTGGACACCGGACGGGACGCAACCGGACAAGATCCGCCTGGAGGCAAAGCATGCCGGGGCGTTCGTCAGGTTTGAGGTTTCGTCCCACCCGACGGTCCTGCCGCCCAAAGCCCGGGAGCTGGGACTGAAGTCTGACGGGAAGAAATCCAGCCGCATGATCGAATGCAAAGTGGCTTCCTCGTTTATCAGCCCCGAGCAAGCCATGCGCAATCTCGAAAAGGAAATCGGGGGCGCTGATTTTGACACCGTGCGCCGACGGGGCGAGCAGGTCTGGCACGATGCGTTCGGTCGTGCCCGGGTGGAGGGCGGCTCCGATGATCAGCGGCGCACGTTCTATAGCGCCTTTTATCGCAGCGTGGTCTATCCGCACCGTCTCCATGAATACAACCAGCAGGGGAAACCCGTTTATTTCAGCCCCTACGATGACCGGGTGCATGAAGGGGTGTTCTACACCGACACGGGTTTCTGGGACACGTTCCGGGCCGCGCACCCGTTTTATAACCTCCTCTTTCCGGAGATCAGCGCCGAGATCCTGCAATCGTTGCTCAACTCCTACGAACAGAGCGGCTGGCTGCCGTCCTGGTCCAGCCCGGGCCACCGGAATTGCATGATCGGCAACCACGCGTTCTCGCTCTTTGCGGATGGCTGGGTCAAAGGCATCCGCTCCTTTGATGCCCTCAAAGCGGTGAGCGCCATGGCCCACGACGCCAACGCGCAAGGCCCGGACAACTGCCGGTCCATCGGACGTGATGGCGCGGACTTTTACAACAAGCTCGGCTATGTGCCGTACTCCCCGGTGAAAGGCGAACCGAGCATTCATGAGGCCACCGCCAAGACCCTGGAGTTCGCCTATGACGATTTCTGCGCCGCGCGCCTGGCGCAGGCCGTTGGCCGCCCAGCCGAGGCGGCACAGTTCCTGGTCAAAGCCATGAACTACACCAACGTCTTCGACGCGAAAACCGGGTTTGTTCGCGGCCGCAAAGCGGATGGGGCCTGGTGCGAACCGTTCGATCCAACCGAATGGGGCGGTCCGTTCACGGAGGGCAGTTCGTGGCACTGGACCTGGAGCGTGTTCCACGATGTCCCGGGGCTGATCTCCTTAATGGGTGGCGAAAAAGCGTTCGCTGCCAAATTGGATTCCGTCTTTACGTCACCGAACACGTTCAAGGTCGGAACCTATGGCGGCGTCATTCATGAAATGACCGAAATGGTCGCGCTCGATCTGGGGCAGTATGCGCATGGCAACGAGCCGATCCACCACATGATTTACCTCTACAACAGCGTGGGTCAGCCATGGAAAACCCAGGCCCGCGTGCGGATGGTCATGAACAAGCTATACCAGGCCGCACCCGATGGGCTTTGCGGGGACGAGGATACCGGCCAGATGTCCGCCTGGTATGTGTTTGGTGCCCTGGGCTTTTACCCGGTATGCCCCGGCGATACGGCCTACGAGATCGGCAGCCCGCTGTTCAAACGGGCGACCCTTTCGCTGGGGAAAGGCAAAACCTTCGTCGTTTCCGCCGGCAATAACGGCCCGCAACGCCCCTATATTCGGGGCGCCACGCTGAATGGCCAGCCCTTCAACCGCACCTTCCTCTCTCATGAAGAGATTGTGAACGGAGGCGAGGTGGTGTTCGATATGACCTCCGCTCCGAATTACGAGTGGGCCACGGCTCCCGAAGCCCGGACATCTTCGCCCACTCGGCGCCTGGCTGACGGCATCACCGCAGCCGCCAAATAAATGCGAAACCAACTCCCCAGCGGGATTCACGCCGGTCCGTATCGAAGGCCGTTCGGGCTTTTGGTCCCGGGGCGGCGCAGGCCCATGACCGCCGTGCCCCAAAGATCCTGCGACAGCCACATTTTTAACCTTCCTTGCCGATTCAAAAACCAATCAGAATAACCTTATGGCAGCCATAATCGCTCCCACCAGTTCCGGCCCAGCCGGCCAAACCACCGGCCAAACTCATCGTGGTCCGTTCGCGATCATGACAACCCTGTTTTTCCTCTGGGGTTTCATGACCGTGTTCAATGATATTCTCATTCCGCGGTTCAAAGAAGCGTTCACGCTGAACTACTTCCAGGCCATGCTGGTGCAGTTCGCCTTTTTCGGGGCTTACTCCGTAGGGGCGGCCGGTTACTTCATCGTCTCCGTCTTGTTTGGGGATCCGATCGCCAAAATTGGATACAAGAACGGCGTGGTGATCGGCTTGTTGATTTCAGCCGCGGGCAGCGCGCTGTTCTGGCCCGCCGCCGTGGCCGCCTCGTATCCCATGTTCCTGCTGGCGTTGTTCATTGTCGGGCTGGGATTCGCCATGCTCCAGATCGCGGCCAATCCGTATGTCACCATCCTGGGGCCGGAGAAGACCGCTTCCAGCCGGCTGAACCTGGCGCAGGGCTTCAACTCGATTGGAACGACGATCGGGCCGCTCATCGGCGGGTGGCTCATTTTCCAGTATTTCGCCCGCACCGGCGCGCACGGCGCGGAGTCCGTCAAAATCCCTTACCTGGCCTTTTGCATTGTTTTTCTAGTGTTGGCGGTGGTTTTCTACTTCATTCGGCTGCCCCATATTGGCGAGGGCAAGATTGCCCCGGGCGCGGGCGCGCTGAAGTTTCCACACGTGGTCCTCGGCATCCTCGCGATTTTCATGTATGTCGGCGGAGAAGTTTCTGTGGGCAGCTACATCATCAATTTTCTGGGGCAGCCGAACGTGGCGGGTTTGACGGAAATGGAGGCCAGCAAGTTTGTTTCGCTCTACTGGGGAGGGTTGTTAATCGGGCGATTCATGGGCGCGGTGGAATTGAGTGAGATGAAGAAGGCCAACAAGCAGATCAGCCTGGTGGTGATTCCTCTCCTGGCCTTTTTGCTCCTCTGGGTGGCGCAGAGCGCGCCTCTGGATGCGATGCGCGGCGGTTCGGGTGCCCCGGTTTTCGCGCTGTGGAAGGAGCGTTTCGTGCAGAATTGGGCGGTCTTCCAGAACTACCTGCCGTTTCTGGGGCTTTGCTGGGTTCTTTTTCAATTTGGCAGATCCCTCGCCGCGCGGACGCTGATGATTTTCTCCGCCACGGTGGTGGTGCTGCTGCTGACCGCGATCCTGGTGGGCGGGAAAGTGGCGATGTGGTGCGTGGTGGCGGTCGGTTTGTTCACGTCCATCGGGTGGTCGAACACGTTTTCGCTGGCCATTGAGGGAGTCGGAGTTTACAAGAGCCAGGCCTCCTCCCTGCTGGTCATGGCTATTCTTGGCGGGGCGGTGCTGCCGCCGGTCCAGGGTCTCGTGGCCGACCTTACCAAGAACCTCCAGATTTCTTTCATCGTCCCGTTGATCGCCTATTCGTACGTCACTTTCTACGGCGCCAAGGGCCATCGGATTGGCCGCCGGGACGCTTCCGCGTGATGAACGAGGCTTTCCATGAGGACAATCCGAAAAAGTTCACCCGCTCGTGGTTCGCCTGGGCTAACACCATCTTCGGTGAACTGGTATTGAAGACTCTCAACGAGCGCCCGCACCTGTTGAGTTAACCGTTACCGCCGCCGGCTCAGCCACTGCCGGAAGGGGATCCATCTTGCGTGTCCCGCCGGCGCGCTGACGGGCCACCTTTCCGCGGCGATTCTGACTTGCTCAGTCGTTGGTCATGGCCGAAGCTCTGGGTGTGCGCAGCCAGAAGACCAGGCAAATGGCCACCCGCTGTACCCGGGAAGGGTTGGCGGTGCTGCTTGCCAGTCTGGTGCTGCTTGGCCTGGTCTTTTCCACCTCCCATCGGCTGCATGCGCAGTTGCACGGCGAAGCGCGCCATTCAGACCAGGCATGTCTCGCCTGCCTCCTATCGTCAGGCACTGCCGGGCTGGTTGCCGTCGCGGTTCTGGCCATTGCGGTGGCCTTGGTCTTTCTCCCCACCCACAAGCCCGCCCGGCCTTGCATGAAGGCGGCGGCGGTGAGCGGCAGCCTGGGCGGGCGGGCCCCTCCCTCTCCTCTCTGATACCCCAATTCAGGTCAGTGATTTGAAGTCAAAAAAGGCGTGCGCTTTGATGAAGCGCAGCGCGTGGTAATTCAGAGTCTATGAAGAAGTACATTTTAGTGGTTTTATTCTGTTCCGCCGTCCTCGCTTCCGCGGAAACCAGCCCGGAAGTCGAACAACTGAAGGCGGACCTGCGCAACTTGCAGGAGAGTTTTCAAAAGGCGGAACGTGAGCACCAGCGGCAAATCGAGGAACTCACCCGCAGACTGGAGAGTCTGGCTGCGGCCGGACGAAGCGTAGTCCCGACCAACCCGGCGGTCGAGGAGGACGCCATGGGGAAGGTCCCCATGGCCGCCGAAGGCCCCCCGGCCAAGAAGTGGTCGCCCAGCGATCCAATTACCCTGGTGCGCTCTGGGAATGCCTACATGAACGTCGGTTTCAATGCGTTGTTGGACGCCGGTTGGTCAACGGCGCCGGAACCTGCCGCGCAACTCCAACTGGGCGACCATGACCCCTCCAAACGCGGGTTCTCCATCCCTAACACTGAAATCGCGCTGGACGGCGCGGTGGACCCCTATTTCAAAGGGTTCGCCAACATCCTGTTCAAGCTGGATGCGGAGAACCAGACGCAGGTTGAATTGGAAGAAGCGTTTCTCCAAACGACTTCTCTCCCTGGAAACCTGCAGCTGAAAGCCGGCCAGTTCCTGGCCGCTTTTGGCCGGCAAAACACCCAGCATCCGCATCAGTGGGCTTTCGCGGACACGCCGCTGATACTGGCTCGGACGCTGGGTCCCGAAGGCTTGCGCAACCCCGGAGCGCAGGTCTCGTGGCTCGCGCCCACCTCCATCTACACCGAAGCATCGCTGGGAATCTTCGATGGGGCAGGGGGAACCGCCTTCGGTTTTCGAAATCCCGGCGAACCCGGCGAGGGATTACATGGCCGGGCCACAACCGGCCGGAACCCGCGCGGCCCTGGCGACCTCCTTTATGTGCCGCGGCTAGCCACCTCGATTGACCTCACAGAACACCAGACTCTCCTGGCGGGAGTCTCGGCCGCCTTTGGTCCGAACGATACGGGCGCCAGCAGGCGGACCGAGATTTTCGGTGCCGATCTTTATTGGAAATGGCGGCCCAGCCGGGCCAGGGGCGGGTTCCCATTCGTCGCGTGGCAAACTGAAGCCTTGCTTCAGAATTTCCAGGCGGGCGCGGACGCCGCCGCCGGTTTGCCCGCTGAGAACCTTCGGGATTGGGGTGTTTACTCGCAGGTGATTTGGGGATTCAGGCCCCGGTGGGTCGCGGGCCTGCGCGGCGAATACGCCGACGGGAATGTCGGCGCCGATGACGAGTTCGACGTCTTTCGAGGTGAGCGGCACCGGATCTCACCGGCGGTGACGTTTTATCCAAGCGAGTTTTCCAAAATCCGTTTGCAGTACAACTATGACCGCGGGGAACAGTTCGGGACCCAGCATTCAGTCTGGCTGCAAGTAGAGTTCCTGCTCGGCGCCCATGGGTCACATCAATTTTGAAAGGCTATGATTATGAAAACCTCCTGGATGAAATTGAGTATCGGCGTCGTCCTGATGGCCGCTGCGCACGTTGCGGATGCGACCCTGAACGTAGTGGCCACGCTGCCCGACCTGGGCGCCCTGGCCCAGGCCGTGGGTGGCCCCCGCGTGCAAGTGGCGTGCCTGGCTCAACCCACGGAAGACCCCCACTTCGTTGAGCCAAAACCCAGTCTCGTTGTCAAACTGAGCCGGGCCGGCGTGCTGCTCGAAGGCGGCGCGGAATTGGAGAAGGGCTGGCTGGAGCCGTTGCTGGATCGCGCGAGAAACCCGCGGATAGCCGTCGGCGCTCCCGGGCGGGTGGCGTGCAACGCGCAAATCACGCTGCTGGAAATCCCCACCGCCCTGGACCGCTCCCAGGGCGACTTGCATGCGTCCGGGAATCCTCATTACCTGGTCGATCCGTTGAATGCGAAGCTGGTCGCCGCCCAGATTGCCGCCGCCTTTTCCAGGCTCGACGTTGACGGCACTGCAGAATATCAGGCCCGGCTGAAATCATTCCAGGAGCGGCTGGATGCCGCCTATGCCGGATGTCGGAAGCTGCTGGAGCCGTTCAAGGGGCGGCACCTGGCAGCCTACCACAACTCCTGGCTGTACTTCGCGAATCGATTCGATCTGAAGATCGACATCTTTTTGGAACCCAAGCCTGGCTTGCCGCCCACCCCGGCGCATCTGGCCACCGTCGCCACTCGCATCAAGGCGGAACAGGTGCCGGCCATTCTGCTGGATCCTTACCTGGACCGCCGGAGCGCGGAGATGGTGGCCGAGCGCACGGGCGCGAAGGTTGTGGAAGTCGCGCAGTATCCCGGCTCGCTTAAAGGGACGGAGGGGGACTACATCAAACTGATGGATGCCAATGTGCGCGCCATTGCCCGCGCGTTCGCTTCCGGCAGGGAGGGCGGGAAATGAGCCTGGCGCTCGATTCCGAACTCATCGGTTTCCTGAAATGGCCTTTGCTGGCCAGCCTGCTGCTGCCTTGGTTGCTGGTTTATCTCGGGCTGCAAATTGTCAAACGCGGGATCATCTTTGTGGACCTCGCCCTCGCGCAAATGGCCGCCTTCGGCACCTGCCTGTCGCTGTTGGCCGGCTATGACGCGCATGATTGGCAAAGCTACGCCTTCTCCCTGGGGTTTACCCTCGTTGGGGCCGTCCTTTTGACCTTCACCCGCATGCGCGACCAGCGGGTTCCCCAGGAAGCGCTCATCGGGATCATCTATGTCGTCGGGGCCGCCGCCGCGATTCTCGTGCTCAGCAAAAGCCCCGGCGATGCGCATGAACTGCAGCGCTCTCTCGTCGGCGAACTCCTGGTGGTTCCGCCCCGGGAGGTGATCCAAACCACCATTTTGTTTGTGGTGGTCGGCGTCGTGCATTTGCTGTTCCGCAGGCAATTCGCCGCCCTCTCGGATAATCCCGCGGCGGCGGAGAAAGCCGGGATGCGGGTGCGCTGGTGGGACTTCGTTTTTTACGCGCTGTTCGGGCTGGTGGTGACGAGCTTTGTGCATATAGCGGGGGTGCTGCTGGTATTTTCGTACCTGGTAGCTCCGGCCATTTGCGCGGTCTGCCTGTGCGATTCGCTGCCCGGTCAATTCCTCCTCGGCTGGCTCCTGGCCACTTTCGCCGGCATAGCCAGCCTGTTGCTGACCGCGCAGGCGGACTTGCCCATCGGCGCGGCCACCGTGTGCATCCTGGGCCTGATCGTGGGAGTGGTCGTGGCCCTGACGCCCTGGTGGCGCGGGCGCCGCGCTTGACGCTGGTCACGCATAATCAGTGGCACTTTTGGCTGTTGAACGCATTTGGCCATGGCAAGAGAGTTCGCAACGGAGCCGCAATCGCACAAACAGACGATGCAGTTTCCGTTCGGGGGGGCGGCATCCCGGGCAGCAACCAGGATGGAGTCGGGAGAGTGTCCGTGGCGGTTGGGTCCGCTCAACTCCCGGCCGGAGAATCTCGCCGCCGCCACGGAAAAAACGCCTGGTTTTGCCTGATGAAATTCCAACTCCAAAGATGACAACTACGGGTTTTCGTTCTATTGTCTCCCGCGAAACAAGAAATAGCCATTTATGCGAGAAGCACAAACTGAAGTCCTTGTTGCGGGTGCGGGTCCGGTGGGCCTGATGACGGCTTTATTCCTGGCCGAAGCCGGGGTGGAGACGCGGGTGATCGACCGTGAAGAACGCACCGCCGCGCGGAGTTATGCGTGTGCTTTGCACCCGCGCACGCTGAAGTCTCTCGAACGGCTGGGGTTGGCCAACACCCTCATCGCCCAGGGACGCAAGGTGCAGAAGATCGCCTTTTACGAGGGAAAGACCCGGGAGGCGGAACTCGATCTGGCCAAAGCGGGAGGAGAATATCCGTTCCTATTGATTCTCCCGCAGAACACTTTTGAAAGCGCGCTGGAGGAAGCCCTTGCCCGGCGCTCTGGCCATAACGTGAGCTGGCGGCATCGCCTGGATGCTTTTGAGGCGGTTGGTGATTCAGTTTCGGCGGCCATCGAGGAATTGGAGGGTACCTCCACCGGCTATGTGGTGCCTCACTGGGAGACCGTGGTGCGCCGGCGGGCCCAGCTCCGCACCCAGTTCCTGGTGGGCGCGGATGGGCACAATTCGCTGGTTCGACAGCGCCTTGGAATAGAGCACGACAAAGTGGGCGAGCGCGAGTTTTTTGCCGCCTACGAGTTTGAGACGGAAAGTCCAGGCTATGATGAAGTGCGGGTGGTGCTGGATAATCACACCACCAATGTGCTCTGGCCGCTGCCGGGAAACAAATGCCGGTGGACGTTTCAACTGGTTCAATCGGAAGTCGCCGAGATGCCGGAAAAAGAGCGGCGGGCGTTCCGGGTGGCGGAAGCCGGAGTGGATGATCGAATCCGGCATTACGTGGAGGCGGTCGCCCAGCGGCGTGCCCCCTGGTTTGACCTGGAGGTGAAGGAAATCACGTGGTGTACGGAAGTGGTTTTCGAGCATCGCATGGCGCGGGAGTTTGGGCGCAACCGCACATTGCTGGTGGGCGATGCGGCACACCAGACCGGCCCGGTGGGCGTGCAAAGCATGAACGCCGGTTTCCTGGAAGGCGAATGCCTGGCGGCGGCTCTCAAGCAGATTGTGCGTGAAAAGGGCTCGCTATCGATCCTGGAAAGCTGGCAAAGGGACCAGCAGAACCGCTGGCGCCAGGCGCTGGGCCTCAAGGGCGGGCTCATCCCCAGGGCGGATACCTCTCCCTGGATCAGTTCCAGGGCTTCCCGTCTGCTGGCTTGCTTGCCCGGCACGGAGCAACCACTGGCCACGCTTGCGGGGCAACTCAAACTGGACCTGGCATAACGGGGCTGCCCGTTGCCCGGTTCTCTCGGCTCTTCCATTCAGCGGCCGCTCTGCTATAATAGTTGTCAAAGTATGAAATTGATTCTGCATGCGGTTGCGGTTGTGAGCCTGTTGCTTGGTTCCCGGGCCACGCTGATTGCCCAGGCTCTGCCGGTGCCAGTGCCCGCCCCGGTTGCCGATTCCGCCCCTGCCCCAAAGATCGCGTTCGATAATGCCGTCTGGGATTTCGGCAGGATCAAGTCTGGCGAAGTGCTCAAACACACCTTTGTCTTTACGAACACCGGAACGGCCACCCTGGAGATAACCCAGGTCCAGCCCGGTTGCGGATGCACCACGGCGGGCGAGTGGACGCGCAAGGTGGAACCAGAGGAAACCGGCACCCTCGCCATTCAATTCAACAGCGCCAATTTCCAGGGACCTGTGCTCAAAACGGTGGCGGTTCATTCCAATGACAAGTCGCAGCCCAATGTGATGCTGCAGCTTAAAGGCACCATCTGGAAAGCCGTCGATGTGAATCCGCAGTTTGCCATGATCAACGTGCTGCCGGACAGCCCGTCGGCCTCCACCATTGTGCAAATCCTCAACAACAGCGACGAGCCGTTGGTCCTCTCGAACCCTGATAGCAACAATCCGCTGTTCCACGCAACGATCATTACCAATCGCCCCGGCAAAGAATTTCAACTCGTGATCGCCGCCGAACCCGCTTCCATGACCAACACCACCATGCAAGGCCAGATCACGCTGAAGACTTCGATGGCCAGCACCCCGGTGATCACGGTGACGGCCTGGGCTAACGTCCAGCAGGCGATCGTGACTATGCCGCCACAAGTAGTCCTGCCAACCGCACCGCTCGCGGCCCCCGCCGCGCCCGAAGTCACCATCCAAAACAACAGCACCAACCTGGTTCAAATAACGGATGTGAACGTAAACCTTCCCGGGGTCGAGGTGGCCTTGAGCGAGAAGATTCCGGGCCGGAGCTTTATCATCAAATTGTCCTTCCCTGTCGGCTTCCAGATGGCGCCTGGACAGCAGGGCGTCGTGACGGCCAGGTCCTCCAGTTCCCAAATGCCGTCGATAAAGATTCCGATTCACCAGACCCCGCGGCCGGTTGTCAGCGTGCCGCCCACACCTCCCGGCTCAGGGCAGCAGTGAAGTCGATCGTGCTTGAGGGGTTGGCCGTCGCCCTGGCGGGCATGCTGCTTGCCCTCCTGCTCAACTGGACTTCACCACTCGGCATCAAGCTCGGGCGAGTTTATTTCCCAGCCCCTGTGCCACCGACTTCCACCAACGCCGCCGTCTCCGGCAACTCCGTATCCACCAACGGGCTCACCGACGGTTCAAGCGCCGCGCTGGTGGTGCGCTTGGCTGCCAAAGGGCTCCAGGTGGCCGGCACCAACCAGGTGCTGCCGTTGTTCAAGAACCCGGGTTACGCCGCGGGGCTCATCGTTTTTGTCGATGCTCGCGATGACCAGGCCTTCGCGGCAGGCCACATTCCCGGCGCCTACCAACTCGATTATTACCGGCCGGACAAATATCTGCCCATTGTGCTGCCCGCCACCGGTGGGGCCGAAACCATTGTGGTGTACTGCAACGGCGGCGAATGTGAGGATAGCGAATTCACCGCGCTGCTGCTCCGGCAATCGGGCATAGCCCCGGAGAAAATCTTCGTTTATGCCGGTGGATTCTCAGAGTGGGCCGCCGCCGGCCTGCCGGTTGAACTGCAAACCCGGGGCAGCGGCATCATGAAAGGCCATCCTTGAATCCCCCGCGCACCGCGAGCCCGTTCTGGCACGTGGCACTCTCAATTGCGCGGGTGTGCCTCGGCGCCCATTTTGTCTGGATGGGCTGGGTCAAAGTCATGGACCCGGTCGGCTTCTTGAAGCTGGTCCGGCAATATGACGCTGTCTCCAACCCGTACCTGCTCAATGCCATCGCCGCGGCACTGCCTTGGTTCGAAGTAATCTGCGGCCTGCTGCTGATCCTTGGAATCGCGAACCGCGGCACCTCGCTGATGCTGTTGATGATGCTGGTGCCGTTCACCGCTCTGGTGCTGAATCGGGCGCTGCAGCTTGCCGCTTTGAAAAACCTCCCGTTCTGCGCGATCAGCTTCGATTGCGGGTGTGGCAGCGGCGAAGTTTTCATCT
>JBBQYD010000084.1:0-13435 GCA_038209025.1 Verrucomicrobiota bacterium
GGGACCGTTTTCTCCAGAAAATGCGGACTGATTTTATCATCCGCATCCAGGCAAAGCACGTAGCGGCCCCGGGCCGCACCGATGCCGATATTACGGGCGGCGGCGGGTTGCCCGGTGTTTTGGGTATGGATGACATGAATTGCGCATGAGCTGCCAAACTCAGCCGCCAACAGGTCGGCGACGGCTCCGGAGTCATCCGTGCTCCCGTCATTCACAATGATGATCTCAAAACTCCGGAACACCTGAGCCACGGCGCTCTCAACGGATTCCCGGAGGAATTTGCCGTAGTTGTAGCAGGTCACAATAATCGAAACCAGCGGCGCGCCGGCGGCCTTGCTGCCGGCAGGTTTGCGGCGCTTGCGCAGTTCGATCAGCTCCGGCAGCCGCGGGCTGGCCATCATCCCTTCCAGCTCATGATACTGTTGCAGGTAGGTCAGCAGCGGCAGCATCTCGTCCGCCTTTTTGGCGAGGATGTCGTCGTTCGCAAGGTGCTCCTGGTTGACCTGATTGATTAGAAACAGCACGCGCTCCACCGCGGGATACTCCTTTACAAATCGCTCATGCCGGGCGGGCAGTTCGGTGAAATCGGTGCCCAGGTACCACGGCGCATCCGGCTGACGCAGCATGAGGGTGATGGCCGCTTCACCACGGGTGCGGTGGGTGCGGCAGAAGCCGGCCGGCGTCATATCATGATGATGCCAGGCCAGGGCCCGGGGCTCATAAAGCACCTGATATCCCTGTTGAAACAGCCTGTATCCCAACTCGATGTCCTCCGCCGCGGGGCCGTTGAACTCCTCGTCGAACATGCCCGCCGCCACCACGGCTTGCCGTGACAGCGAGAGGTTGCAGGTGTAGAAGCAGTTGAAATCGTATTTGTGGCCCGCCTTCAGGTTCACGAAATTGAACAGCAGCGTGGATTGCTCCAGGGCCCGGCCAAAGGGGGTGGACGTCAAGGCCGGCGGAAAGGCGAAGCGGCCCAACACCGCGATCTTTTCGTTCGGGTGGCGCTCGTGAACGGCCAGGTGCCGCGCCAGCGCGTCCGGTTCGAGAAGGGCGTCATCGTTCAGGATCAGCAGGTATTCGCCTTTCGCCTGCTCGATGGCCCGGTTCCGTGCGGGCCCGGGCCCCTGGTTTGACTGCCGCAGGTATCGGTACGCAAACGGTCCGGAATAGTTGGCAGCCTTGCTCTGCGTATCATCCGTGGAGCCATCGTCGGAAACGAACACCTCGAAACGCGAGGGAGAAACCGTCTGCCGCGCCAGAGCATCAAGACACCGCAGCAGGGTGGCCGAGCGATTGTAAGTAGGAATGATAACCGACACCAGCGGGGTGCCATCCATCCCCGTGGCGCCTGTGGCAGTCACGACTGGCGCGCGGTCCGGCACCGTTCCGCGAGGACCGGCGAGTTGCTCGCGCAACCGGTCGTTTTGCTCACGAAGATCGTGCGGCATGCGGAGGTCCACCGGCGAACTTTGGCCACGCACCAGGGCCAAAAAGGCCGGCCCGGTTTTTTCCCAGGTAAAACAGCGCCGCCAATGCGCGGAGCCGAGCCGCCCCAACTGCCGCCGTTTCTCGGGATCGGCGAGCAGCGCCTGAACCATATTCGGAAAGGCTGTTAGCGGGGCCACCACGCCCCCGGCCTCATCGGCCACGGCGTTGCATTCCGGGGTGGCCACCCAGGGAGTGCCATAACACATCGCCTGCAACACCACGAGCGGTCCGGCACTCTCGCCCTGGGAGGGCACGAGCAGCAGGTCCGCGTCGCGGATGGCCGCGGCGGCGGCCGCGCGGGGCAGGCCCGCCAGCAACTTGACTCGCCGGTCTTGCGCGGCCTGGGCCACGACCTGCCGGTGGTAATCGGCAAAATGATCAATCGGATGGCCAATGATCACCAGTTGCCAGTCACCGGGAGCCTTCGCCATGGTTTTGAGCAATGCGAGATGATTCTTCACCGGCCAGTAATTCGCCACCATCACCAGCAGCGGGCGTTCGGCATCGAGGCCGGCCGCACCGCGAAAGTTTTTCGGATCGGCATCGGGGGCGACCGCGTGCGGGATGAACGCGGGCTTCGTTCCGGATTCGCGGCAGAATCGGAGGTCGCTGCCGCTCTCACTCACGACCACCAGGTCATCGGGCAGACGAAGCGTCTCAGCCGCTCGGGCTGCTGTTCCCTTCTGGCGCCACTGGTCGATGTTGGTTTGGTTGATGCTCGGCAAAAGAACCCCCCGGACCCCGGCGCTTTTGGCCTCTGTGATCACCGACCTTAGCCAGTTATCCGGCTGTGACAGCACGAGGACGCAATCGAAACGGGAGTTGGCGAGCAGCGTGCGAAGGCGTTCGAGAGCAGGCGCGGCCAGCTCAAAGCCGTGCTCGTTGGCGCATTCAAGCGGGTGGATCCTGGCTCCGCACCGTTCCAGCGCGGTGCGTTGCGGCAGCCAGCGACAGGCTATCTCCACCTGGCATCCGTCCGCTTGCAGTTGTTTCGCCAGGTCTTCCACATAGATCTCAACACCCCCTACGGAAGGCCAGAAATAATCGCAGGCCAGCAGCACGCGGGCAACGGTTGCTCCCCGGGCGGGCAGCGGCTTCTCAAACGAACGCCACGCGGTCGGCGGACGATTTCCCCAGGCGGTGGGCCAATAACGGTTGCGGGCTTCCTCGGATTCTTTCCAGTTCAGGTCCGGGTCGGAAAGCGACACGCTATCGGAACGGTCCAGGTACAGGCCCACGACCTCAGGCCAGTGAATCATCCCGCAGCCGGCCACCGCCAACCGAAGCCAGAATTCGTAATCCCCGGCGGAGCGGGTCGCCGGATCAAAGAAGCCGTGCCGGCCATGCACACTTCGCCGCCACAACGGATGCGGCCCCATGCTGCAAACATCAAACAGGACGCGAACATCAAATTCCGGCCAGTAAAACCGGCCCTTGGACCAGGCTTTGCCCCACGGCGCATTGGCCTCGGTGGTTACCAGGCTGTCCCCGAACACCAGGTCCGCCTGCGGATTGGCCTCCAGAATTTTGGCCAGCTCCTCCAGCGCGTCCGGACGGTGGCGATCATCGGTATTGGCATTGGTGACATATTTGCCCCGCGCGTGCTGGATGCCCCGGTTCCAGGCGGCGTAGATGGTTTCCCTCTCGGTGCGCAGGTAAACGATATTGGGATGGGAGCGTTGAAACTCCTCCACCATGGCCCGCTCATTTTCCGGCGAGCCGCTGTCCACCACGATGACTTCAAGCTGGCCGCGCCGGAACAACGTCTGCTCGACCAGGTCTTCGAGGCAGCCGCGCATGAACCTCTCGGACTTGTAGGTGGACACAATGGCGGAGACCAGCGGCATTCCGTCCGGAGTCCCCGGAGCGTGCGCCGGGTCCAGCGACAGAATCTCTCCGTAAACCTGCCGGGCGGTGGAAAAATCACCGACCGCCAGAAAACAATCCCGCAGGGTCTGCAAGGCGTAGGAATCCTGCCGGTCTCGGGCCAGCATCCGCCGGCAAGTCTGTGCGGCTCCCAACCAATTCTTCCGGGCCACATTCAGCCGCGTCAAAAGCCGCAGGGCATCTGGATTCTCGGCATCCACCTCCAGGGCATGGCGCAAGGCCGATTCAAATTCTTCAGCCCGGCCCAGCAACGCGGCCGCCTCAGCCAGCTTGACCAGCGCGGGTGCGTAATCCGGTTTCAGGGTGGTGGCCTTGGCAAACTCCCAGCGGGCCGCACGCACATCCCCCGATTCCAACGCCAACTGGCCGGCCGCGACCATTAAATCGGGCATCGTGGGAGCGAAGTCCAGGGCTCGCGCAAGCGCGGCGCGGGCTTCGGCGGTGCTGCCTCGCTCCTGGCACCGCTCAGCTTGTTCCACGAGCGCCGCGACTTGCCCGGTCGAGTCTTCCTCGTCATGAAGCGCGCTGACGCCGCCAGCGGGCGCCACCGCCCGGGGTCCGGACCAGTCGAGGTCCCAAATGTCCAGGTCTTTGAAATGATCCCGGCCATGTTCCGCGAACCATTGATAAACCTGCTTTTCGCGCCAGGTCTCCGCGTCGTGAAAGGCCTCCGCGTCAAAGAAAGGATAGGCGCTCAGCCACTCAGCGGGCGCACGATACAGCCGCAGCCCGGTCTCATTCTTGCTTGGGGCGTACCGCTCGTTGATGGCGGCGGCGGGCTTTTGCGGATCACGCAGGCGCTCCAGGCAACGGTACCAGGCTTGCTTCACCAAAAGATTGCGCCAGTCAACGAACTGGAAATGCATCAAGCCGTAGGCGTAGCCAGGCAGCCGGTGGCATTGACCACCCAGATTGCCGGGAACCCGCGGGGTATGGACAAAATCGGACTGATGGGCGCATTTGCCATCATCGCAGAAAATCACCCCTTTGTAGTTCCAGGACCAGACGGAGTCATCGCGGCGGTATTGGCCGGCCGCCCGCCAGAGCTGAATCCAGTTCACCGCCAATTGATCGCCAGGCAGCAGGTTGAGAATAAGCCGGCGCAAAAATCCCTGCTCGGCACAATTTGAAGTAAAGGCCTCGTCCGCATCAATGGCGGCGAAGTGCGTGCCGCCGATTTCGCGGCCGGCGGCCAGGAGTTGGTTGCGATCCCCCGGCTCGTCGAGATGCCAGCGGGCTTTTCTGAGAATACGTTCCACCCGGCATTCAGCGGCCAGGGATTGGACCACCGCGACCGAATCGTCCTCCGAACAATCATCAAGGTAAACAATCGCATCGGTGTATTGCGAAAGCGCCCGCAGACAGAACGGCAGCCGCGGGCCTTCATTCCGGCCCACCACCAGCCCGACGATTTTGGGCGGGCGGACAAGTTCCGCAGCCGCTTCAGTGCGCAGCCAGATGGCGTTTCCCGTGCCGTTGGCGCTGGGACACAAGCCAATTCCAGCCAGGTAAAAACCATTTTGCAGGCCGAACTGCTCCAGGTCGTCCAGCGAACACTGGCTGTGGTAGGTCATTCTCGTGGTGGCAACCTCCAGGTGCAGGGCCTGGCAGCGGCGCAACGTGGCGAGCGCGCCACGGAGCACCTTGAGTTCCGCGCCTTGCACGTCGCACCACAGCAAGTCGATGGGCTTGCCGGCCAGCGGCTCAAAGCTATCAAGGGTGACTACGGGCACCTCGTAAGTCTCCGCCGGACGGCAATTATCGGGAATCCAGGTGCCGTCGTTGGGTTCCGTGCGGAAGGTCAGCAGTGATCCCACCCCGTCCAGGGTGCCTTCGCGAAAGGTCATCTGCCCATTTTCATCAGCCACCGCCAACTGATGACAAATCACGCGCGGCTCTGCCGCATAGGAAGAGCGCAATTTCTCATAGTAGCGTTTGCTGGGCTCAAAAACGTGAATCTCAGCCTTGGGATAATTCTGCAGGAACGATTTCACCTCGAATCCGAGATGGCCGCCCACAATGACGATCCGTTCGATCTGGTCGGCGGGCCTGCGCAACCAATCGTGCAGGCGCTGTTCCGCTTCCTTTTGGATTTCCTCGTATCCGGGCCTGCCGGTGAACCCGGTGAAATTCCTGGTGGCTGGCAAGGCGAGACTGGCCTCCGCCTGGTGCTGAATGCGCGCGGCCACGAAATGCTGACCGTCGTCAAATAGCAGCGAATAGCCATGCTGCGAGAGCCAGTGGCTGACCGCGGCGCGCTGGGCGCCATAGGCAACGGCGATGACCGGGGGGGCGAACGCGCCGGAGGCCAGGTGCTCCTCAGTGTGTCCGGCTTCCCCGCAGCGGCCTTTTTCTAACAATGCAGCGGCCTGGCTGTAGGGCATGGGTGTTTCGCTCCACCACCAGCGGGTGCCCGAGGGCAAAGAAACCTTCGGATGGGCGGTGGCCGCGGGCGCAACCGCCGGTTCCATGGAGCGCAACTCACGCCGGAGCGCCTCGCCCGCCTTAAAGTTCGGACGCCAGGCAAGCAACTCATCCAGCACGGCTTTGGCCCGCTCTTTCGCTCCGCCCTCGACCAGCGCCAGCACTTCGTACCATTTCGCGCGGAAATGGCCGAAGCCCAGTTTCGTAAGTGTCGCAAATTCCTGGGCGGCCTCCGTGTAGCTGCCGGCCCCGAACAAAGTCAGCCCGTGCCATAGGCGGTAATGGAGCCCCAGCCCATGCTGCTCGACATCCGCACAGTCAGCGGCCAGGGCGCGCAGCGTCTCCAACTCATCGCCCTGCGCCTGCGTCAAGGCTCGTTCCGCGCAAAAGACCTCGTCGAGCGCCAGGTTTTCGCCGTTATACAGACGACTCAAAGTCAAAGCCATAACCACCGGCGAGGGCTCCACGCGACCGACGGCCGGATAGGCAAGGGCGACGTCGCCCAGAACCAGGAACTGATAATCTCCGGGCAGGCTGCGCAGGGCCTCATGCACCTCGGCCAACTCCGGGTAACCGAGGATTGAGCCGCATTGCTGGGCGGATTGGTTCGGGGTTTGAAAGAGCCGCAAATCATCTATGAGGATTACCGCGGACTGAACCCCGCCCGCAGCGATGGCCTTGAGTTCTTCCATCACCGGCGTGTTGCCCTTGCCCCGCGCGGTGTTGCCCATGCTGTAATGCCCGTCCAACCAGAACAGGACGGGGCCGGCCACTTGCTTCAAGATCTCCGGGAGCGTATCAGCCGAATCACCTTGATAAAGCTTCACGTTTCCGCGGGATGCCAAACGCTCACCGGCCTTTTTGGCCAGCTCGGGCGAAAGTTCAATCGTGTGGACGTGGTCAAAAATATCGGCGGCGATTTCCGCGGTTCCACCCAGATACGTGCCGGTTTCAACAAACGTCTTGATCCCAAAACGACGCGCCATCTCGAGCAGGAAGCTTCGGCTGAGCGAGCCTTCAGGGCTTTTAACCTTCCGCAGCGATAACCGCGCCTCTCCCTGATTTGCCTGGCTATCAACCGGTGCGCCATGCAGCGCGGCGGTTTCCTGAGGTTTCCCGCTGTTTCTGTGGCAGTCCGAGAACAGTTTCAGAGCTTCCGGGTTTTCCGGTTCGATGGCCAGGGCGCACTTCAGGGATTCCAGGGCAGCGGGAATCTCGCTCAAACGCAGCGAGGCCAGGGCCGATGCCAGGTGCAGGGAGGCATTCTGTGGCTGCACCTTGAGGGCGCGGACAAACGCTTCCTTTGCGGCACCGGGCTCGTTGAGAAGAAATTGGAGGTTGCCCAGCGTTTGAAGCGTTTCGGCCGTGTGGGCCCCCGCCGAGTCGAGGAGCAATAAAAAGTCGCGCGCGACGGCCACATTACCCTGCTGGTAGTGGCGGGCAGCGGAAGCCATGATGGATTCGCTCAACGCCCCAGTGGGCGCGAGGGGGGGGGCCTCAGTTGAAGTTGCGGTGCGGTGGCTATCGGGGTTTTTCATGGGTAATTCTTCTGGACCGTGGGAGGAGAGCCGGGACTTCAACCGTAAGCGGAAACGTGCGGCCGATGGAAATCGGCCGCACGCTTTCAAGCGAAGGTGAGGCCAGGTTTACTGCAAGAGTCGCAGCACGCTCTGCGGCAATTGGTTGGCCTGGGCCAGCATGGCGGTTCCGGATTGCACAAGGATGTTTTCCTTGGCGAACTCCGTGGATTCATCCGCCACATCAGTGTCCTGGATGCGGGAGCTGGCAGCCGTCAGGTTTTCCCGGCTTACCGTGAGTTGTTCCGCCGTGTAATTCAGGCGGGTTTGGTAAGAACCGATGGTGGCTCGGTCCTCGGAAAGTTGCGTAATGGCGTCCTTAATCGTGGACAACGCGGCGGCGGAGGCGGCGGTGGTGGAGACGTTCGCTTGTGCGCTATCCATGGCCGAGGCATACGCCCCGGTTCCCATGTCGATGCCAGTCATGCTGAAAGTCCCGCCTTCGGCGTCGATGGAGATTTCCAGGGCCGAGTTCGAGAACAAGCTCACGCCGTTGAAATCCTTGGTGCTGGCGGAACCAATATACTTCTGCAATTGGAAGAATTCCTTGTTATAGAGTGCGCGATCGGCATCCGTCTTGGTGCCGTCCTGCGCCAGGATGGAGAGTTCGCTCATGCGGTCCAGCGCCTTGCCGATTTTCTGCAGGTAGCCGTGCTGGGTTTGCACGAAGGAGACCGCGTTATTGACGTTGTATTTGGCGGCCTGGATGCGACTCACCTGGGCATCGATGCGGGAGGCTACTGCCAGACCGGCCGCGTCATCGGCTGGCTGGACAATCCGGCATCCGGAACTGAGCCGAGCCAGAGACTTGCTCAGACGCGTCTGGGTCGCCTGCAGGTTGTCGGCATTGATTTTCGCTTGAATGTTTGTGTTGATAACCATGGTACTTGTTTCCTTTACTGTTTCTTACGTGCGACGTTCCGTGTCGGGTTGTAGTTGGCTCTCCTGCCGGCAAATTATGGGGTTGGCCGGGCCGCGCACCGCGGCGGTGGCCAAACGAGGAACCGCGCGCGAGGCAGTCGTGAGCGCTTCGCGGTTGCTCTTTTGAATTTCATCATAGACTTCCTGCCGATGCACCGGCACCTCGCTGGGAGCGGCGATCCCCAGCTTCACGATGTCGCCATCGACTCGCATTATTCTGACCGTGATGCGTCCATCTATCACGATGCTCTCGTTGAGTTTCCGGGAAAGGATCAGCATAAAATCTGAAAATCAGGCTTCCGCAATCGGAAGCGGGTGTTGCACCGAGAACTCGACGGCGTTAGCCGGGATGACCTGCTTGCCAACGCGCCCCTGGCGGTTCAGCACGATGGGGCCTTTTAGATTGACCGTGGCCTGACCCGGCCCACGAATGGTCACAATGTTGAAGACAAAAGCTTCGGCCAACTCTTCCAGGCCCACGGACCGCAAATCCTCGCGGCTCACCTGCGGCGCGTAGTCCGGCTGCAACTGAAAGGGCGAAATCGCCAGAAACGCCAGGTCCCGCTGTTCGGCTACTTGCAGCCAAAAAAACGGCTCCTCACCGGCAATGCCCAGCAGAACGTAGTCTTTATAGTTCTCAAATCCCAGCAGCCCGGCTGGAAGATGGACTTTGACCTCGCCGTCCGCAGTGTCGGCTTTCATCGTTTGTTCCTGTTCAAGGCATCGCATCGAGACGCCCTAAAGCAATGGTCGTGCCACCGACGCAAATCGCTCTTTTCCAGCCACTGGGCCACCCTCCTGCCCTCGGACAACCCCGGAACCATGACGCACCCCGGCAATTTCATTCACCCCGCCCGGAAAAAACTGCCGGGGCGCGCTGGCAGCTTTTTGATCCGCAATTCCTCTTGAACACACCGCGGCGCTCGCCCTGCGGCTGCCGGCGGACCACCATCAACGACCGGTGGCACGCCGAGGTGCGCTTGCCAGACACCGCTTTTGCAGACACACTTATGCTCAGATGCAGGAATTGTTGAGGAAGATCAGGGCGGATGCGGAGGTGCGGCTGACGCTGCCCCCGGGGTGTCTCGCCACCGCGGAACTGGCGCGCTACAAGGCCTTTCTGAAGCTGGAGACCCACCGTCTGAAGATGCTTCACCGCGCTGGCGCAGGCGGCCTGGAGATCTGCCAGGCGCGGGCGGAAATCCTGGACCTGATCCTGATCTCCCTGTGGCAGACAGCCCTCAACTCGTTATCCCCGGAAGCCCGGCGGGAGTTCAAAGCCGTCACCCTCGTGGCCATTGGCGGATATGGGCGCGGCGAACTGAATCCGCATAGCGACATCGACTTCATGTTCCTGCACCATGGGCAAATTGCCGTGGGCAAACCGCTCCCCCACCTCGCCCGGATCATCGACGGCCTCCTGTATCCCCTTTGGGACCTTGGCCTGAAGATCGGCCACTCCGTGCGGGACCTCGCGGATTGCGTGGCGGTCGCCAACGGTGATATGCAATCCAAGACCTCGCTGATCGAAGCGCGGCTGATCACGGGAGACCAGGCGCTGTTCGAGAAGTTCCAAAAGACGCTCCTCAAGAAGTGCGTTCAGGGCCACGTTCCGCAATACATCGCGATGCGGCTGGATGACCAGACCGGACGCCGGGCCAAGTATGGCAACTCCGCCTCCATGCAGGAGCCCAACCTCAAGAATGGCTGCGGCGGGCTCCGCGATTTTCAAAACCTGCTTTGGATGGCTTTTTTCAAATACCAGACGCGCTCGCTGAAGGACCTGCAGACGCACGAACTGACGACCGAATCCGAGCGCAAGCAACTAGAGGCGGCTTACGACTTCCTGCTGCGGGTGCGCACGGAGATGCATTATCACACCAATCGCGCAACGGATGTGCTCAGCAAGAACTTGCAGCCGGCGGTGGCCCACAATCTGGGTCACAAGGAACGCTCGCCCAGCCTGCGCATCGAGGGCTTCATGCGCGACGTTTACCGCCATTCGCGAAATATCTATCTGATTACCCGCACCCTGGAGCAACGCATGGCCCTGCTGCCGCAACCTGAGCGCCTGGTCTTTTTCCGCCGGCTCATCCCCGGCGCCCGCAAACCAGCCGCCGAAGAACTCGACGGTTTCAAATTCCAGAATGGTGAGATTCACGCCTCCTCCGCACGGGTCTTCCAGGAGCAACCGCATCGCCTGATGCGGGTCTTCCGCTATGCGCAGCAGCGCGGCCTGGCGCTGCACCCGGACCTCGCGCAACTTATCCGCAGCCAACTGGGACTGGTGGATCGCGGCTTTCTGAACGACGTCCAGGTTCGCGAGACATTCCTGACGATCCTCAACGAGCGCGGTAATGTGGCCCGCATTCTGCGCGCCATGCATGAGGTAGATTTCCTCGGCAAGTATCTGCCTGAATTTGGCAAACTCACCTGCCTGGTCCAGCACGAGTTCTATCATCAATACACGGCCGATGAGCACACCCTCGTGTGCGTGGAGCAATTGGACAAGGTGTGGCACGCCAAGGAACCGCCCCACAACGCTTACACCCCCTTGCTGCAGCAACTCGAGCGTCCCCACCTGCTCTACCTGGCACTGCTGCTCCATGACACCGGCAAGAAGGAGGGCCACGGCAATCATTCGGCGATGAGCGGCAAGCTCGCGGCCCGCGTGGCGCGACGGCTCGGGCTCGATACCCCCACCACCCACACCCTGTGCCTGGTGATCGAACACCACCTGCTCATGGCCAGCGTTTCCCAGCGGCGCGATCTGGATGATACCTCCGTAATCCGGCATTTCTCTCAGGAGGTGCAGAACCAGGAAACCCTCTCCCTGCTAACCCTGCATACGTTTGTGGATGCCCTGGCCACCAGCGACAAGCTCTGGAACGGCTTCAAAGACTCCCTGCTCTGGACGCTCCACCTCCAGGCCATGCGCCTGATGACCGACGGTACCGAGTTTTTGAAGGCGGAGGAAAAGCAGCATGGCATGCTCATGGAAGAAACCCGCCGCAAGCTGCCCGCGCACCTCGGCATGGAAGAGCTGGAAGCCCATTTTGCCACCCTGCCCGGCCGCTATTTCAAAGCCCATGCCGCCACGGAGGTCCTCGCCGACCTCGACCTGGTGCATCAGTTCATGCACCGCCAGATTGGGGAGGCGGAGAGCGCGCTTTCTCCCGTCCTAAGCTGGCGCGATGAACCCAACCACGGTTATAACCAGGTGAAAATCTGCACCTGGGATCGGGCGGGCCTGTTTGTGAAGATCGCCGGCTCGTTCAGCGCCGCCGGCCTCAACATCTTGAGCGCGCGCATCTTCACCCGCAAGGACGGCATTGTGCTCGATTCCTTCTTTGTGGTGGACGCCCTGACTGGAGCCTTGGCTGGCCCCGAGCAACGCGAGCAGTTTGGCGCAGTGCTCGAAGAAGCCCTGACCGGCACTGACGTGGATTTTCGGGCGCTGATTCGACGGAAACACATCACCCGGCCGGCCTATGTCGCCTATACCGGCGAACAAATGCCCACCCGCATCCATTTTGATAACGACGCCTCCGAACGCCGCACGGTGATCGAGATTGAAACGGAAGACCGCATCGGGTTGCTGTTCGCAATTTCACAATCCTTTACCAGGCTGTGTCTCGACATTTCAACCGCCAAAATCCAAACCGATAACGGGGCGGCCATCGACAGCTTCTACGTGCGGGATCCCAATCGGCAGAAGGTGCTCTCCCTGGAGCGTCAAAAGGCTATCGAACGAGAATTGCGCGCCGCCATCCACCAACTCGACGAACCCGCCAAACCTCAACGATAAGAAGCGTTGTCCTTTGTCGCGCGGAATGCGAAAATGGCGCCATGACTTTGCTACAAAAAGCCATCACCGAAAACATCGCCGCCACTGAGGCGCTGGCCAGCCTGGAAACGCCGCTGGCTCAGGCCGCCGCCATGGTCAGGGACTGCCTGCTCAGCGGCCATAAAATCCTTATTTGCGGCAATGGCGGCAGCGCGTCGGACGCGACCCATCTGGCCACCGAATGGTTCTGCCGATTTGTGGGCGACCGCCGGCCGTACCCGGCGCTCTCGCTAACGGCCAATGGGGAATACCTCACCGCCGTGTGCAATGATTATCCCGCGGAAGAAATCTTTGCCCGCCAGGTTTGGGGGTTGGGCGTCAAAGGCGACTTGCTGATCGCTCTGACCACCAGCGGCAAATCGCGGAACGTGTTTCGGGCGATTGAAGAAGCCGAGAAGCGCGGCCTCTCCAGCATCTGTTTTCTCGGCCGGGACGGGGCTTTCACCCGCGGCCACGCCACGCTGGACATTTTGGCCCCCGGCACCAGCACCGCCCGCATCCAGGAAGCGCACAAATTGCTGTTCCATGTGCTATGCGAGATGGTGGAGGAATCGCTGGGGCAGTCATAGGCCGCCCCGGACCCGCCTAAAGATAACGATAGGGCTTCTCCATCGGGAAAGAATTGGGCAGGTGCCGGATTTCGCGCACCCGGCCGCAATCCAGCAGCACCTCCACAATGTCGAAGCGGAGGCTCACGCGCGGGTTCTTTAGCAGGCGCAGATAATCCAGCGCACAGCGCGTCAGGTGCCCTCTTTTCTCTTTGTCCACCGCCGCCGCGGGCCGCTCCCAATCCTCCGAGGAGCGGGCCTTGACTTCCACAAAAACCAGGCAATCGCGGTCGCGGAAAACCAGGTCGATTTCTCCCCGCGGGCTGCGGAAATTAGCGGTCAGGAACTTCAACCCCAGCCGGCGCAAGTGCTTCTTCGCCGCACGCTCGCCAAGTTTACCGCGCCTCAAATGCTCCGGCTCCACCTTGCCAGCCACACAGGCTTTGAGCTTTGCCAAGAAGTTCATCTATGGTCAACCGCCCCGGTCAACGCCGCTATATCAAACGGCAGGGTGCAAGGGGAAAGCTCGCCGCGTCTCAGCAGCGATTCATAGCAGGCTCGCAGGGACTGCTGCACTCGTGAATCGAGCGGTTCGCTAAAAGCTGGCATGGGTGATCTCCTCCGATTCAATTTCGTTTCCTAAATTCATGTCAGCATTTTGCCAACACATCATCGAGTTGGGTTGCTTTG
This sequence comes from Verrucomicrobiota bacterium, assembly GCA_038209025.1. Taxonomy (GTDB): domain Bacteria; phylum Verrucomicrobiota; class Verrucomicrobiia; order Limisphaerales; family UBA8199; genus JBBQYD01. The sequence continues at coordinate 13,386 of JBBQYD010000084.1, forward strand.
ACGAATCGGGCCGGGTTTTCGCCCACGGCCAGGGCGTCGAAATGAGCCTC
>JBBQYD010000085.1:0-13326 GCA_038209025.1 Verrucomicrobiota bacterium
AAAAATTAATTCCGCGTCCGGGTTGTTACGAATCGCGCGCCGATTGCCTGCTGGTGTTTGCCCACCAGGCTCACCGTGCCGCCCGCATGAAGCCCGCGGTTGAGCGCATCCGCCACGGCCACGCATTGCCAGGCCGCGGCCGCCACCAGGCCCTCGCCCAACACCCGCCGGGGGCTGAGGCGCGCGCCGGGCCAATCCGACCACGCCTCGCACTCTGCCTGGTTGTTCCGCCCGTTTTCGTTTTGGCCGTCGCATAATAAATCCGCGCGGGACCCGGGCGGCAGTTGCTCGCGCATCCGCACCGCGGCCGTGCGCCGGGAAAGCCTGGCGCCATAGGTGAACGGGTCGGTGATCATTTCAATCACGGTTCCTGGCTCACTGTCATGGCGCCGGGCCAGCACCAACGCGCCGGCGCCGGCGGCCAGCACGGAGTTACGTTCCATCTGCCCCAGCGCATCCGCAAGCAGCCAGTTTATTTCCTCGGCGGCGGCCACGATGACATAGTCCACCGCGTTATCCTGCAGCCAATCAGTTCCCAGTGCCACCCCTTGCAGAACGCTGGCGTCATCGCCCACCAGGGTGCAGACCAACGGAGTAGTTTCGAGCAGGTTTGCCACATGGCTGGCCGGCGCCGAGAAGACGGTCTCCGGGAACAGCATGGGGCTGGCGGTTGCCGGATCTCTGAGCACCTCCTCAAAGAACCGGCCGGAATACTGCACACAACCCGCGTCGAGGCAAAAGATCAGGCCGAATCTCTGCCCGGCGATCCGACCTGGTGGCAGACCCGCCACCGCCTCAAGCACGGCACCGGCGAGGTAGTGAGTCAGAGGACTGGCCCGTCGCAGGCGGGGGTGGCTCATGAATGAAGCCCGGCTGGAGGGAGCCGGAACCACGCGAACCCGCCGGGGACTTTCCTGCCCCCGCTCGGGAAGGGACTGGACCGGCAGGGTGTGCCCGTTCTGCAACGCCGCCCGCATCGCCGGAACGCCCCATCCGGCTGGTGATACCGCGCCCAGCCCGCATACCTGCACCTGGATCATCTCCACCTCCTGAAAACGAGGGTCGCATTGATGCCTCCAAACCCGAACGAGTTTGACAGCACGATTTCCAAAGGCGCCTCCTGCGGCTCCCGCACGATGGGAAACAGGCAGGTGGGATCCGGGGTTTCCAGGCCCGGCTCGGGCGGCAGCCATTGTTCGCGGAGCGCCATGAGCGACACCGCGGCTTCCGCCGCTCCCGCGGCGCCCAGCAGGTGCCCAATGCACGCCTTGGAGGAACTGACGGGAATGGTCGAAACGTGAGCCCCGGCCCAACGATTGATGGCGAGGGCCTCCGCCGCATCGTTCAGCAAGGTGCCGGTGCCGTGAGCGTTGATGTAGGAAACGTCCTGTGGGCTCACGCGGGCCGCCTGGCAGGCCAGATTCATGGACCGCAAGGCCGCGTCTCCCTGTGGGTGGGGCTGGGTTAAATGATGGCGGTCCATGGTGGAGCCGTAGCCCAGGATCTCACCGATGATTACGGCCCCCCGGCGGCGGGCGTGATCCAGGGATTCCAGCGTCATCATGGCTGCGCCCTCGCCCAGCAGCAAGCCGTCGCGATGGGTGTCGAAAGGGCGGCAAGTGGTCGGCGTCATGATCTGCAGGGAATCAAAGCCGGCAAAGACGAGCTGGCAGTGCGCCTCATAGCCGCCCGCCAGCACCCGCGCCGCCTTGCCCTGTCTGATCCATTCCCAGGCATGACCAATCGCGTCCGCCCCGGAAGCGCAGGCGTTGGAAATGATTCTGACCGGCCCACCGCAGCGCAGCGAGTCTAGCGCGGCACGGACCTGGGTATGCGCCTGGTAGTGGAGCACGCGCGTCGGTTGACCCCGGCGGCTTTCAGGCCGGCTTACAGCCTGTTTGTAATACTCCTCTCCCAGCGTCATGCCACCGGCCGTCGTGCCCAATACCACAGGCAAATCGTCCCCGGGTTCCCAGCCGGAGGCGTTCCAGGCCTCCCGGCTCGCCAGGAGCAGCATCTTGCCGCCGCGGTCCAGACGCCCCAACGCGCGGGACGAGAGCTGGGTATCGCCAGGATTCGCGGGCAAATCCACTTCCGCGGCAACTTTGACCCGCTGACGGGCAACGTCAAATAAGGAAACCGGCCGAAAGGCGCTCCGCCCGATGCGGAGCCCGGCGGCGTTCGCCTTCCAGCCAATGCCCAAAGCCGACACCATGCCCAACCCGGTAACGACGACGCGGGGGGCAAGCTCGGGCCTTTGCCTGGGAAACATCATAGGGACATTGATCGGAGTTCGGAGCGGGTGCCCGCCTCGCAGCGGGTTTCCCGCAAGGTGTGGCGCGCCAGCTTGTTGATACTCTGTCTAAAACCCATGTTCATGGGATAAAAGAAATTCTTCCAGGCATGGGTGTGCCACAGGCGCTTCATGATGGAAGATACCGAATATACGTTCTTGAAGGCTTCAAAGTAACCCTCCAGCAGTTCATCAGGCGAAAACTGCCGGGGTTGAAATACGACGTGGTTCGCATCGTAATCGGACCAATTCCGGTTAATGATCCGGCCTTCCGCGTCCAGGCGGCGGTGCAGGCGGGTTCCCGGGTAAGGGGTCAGGATGGAGAAGTAGGCAACCTCCAGCTTCGCCTGGAGCACAAACTCCACGGTTTTGTCAAAGACCTCTGGTCCATCGGTGTCAAAACCAAACACGAACGAGCCATCGATCCCGATGCCGTGATCCTGAATGCGACGCACCACATCCAGGTATTGGCTGGGATGATTGACCCGCTTGCCCACCGCTTCCAGGGTTTCGGCGGAAAGTGTCTCGAATCCCAGAAACAGCCCGCGACACCCGCTTTTTTGACACAACTTTAGAAGTTCGAGATCGGCGGCGATGTTCATCGAAGCCTGCCCAAACCAGTTTAATCCCAGGCCGGCAAGGCGCGACAGCAACTCCCGGGCGTAGGCGCGATTGCTGAAGATATTGTCATCCACGAAAAACACGCAGTTCCGCAGCGCGAAAAAGCCGTTGAAAGGCCGGCGGTTCTGCAATTCACGGAGCACCTCCTCGTGCGGGCGGTTGCGATAGCGCCCGCCGAACGCGCTGGTGACCGCGCAGAATTCGCAGTTGATCGGGCAACCCCGGGTGGTTTCCACAAAATGCACCGGCAGGTAGTTCTTGCCGCGATAGAGGCTCCAATCCGGCGCCGGCAGGTCCAACAGCGGGGGGAGCTCCGCGGGGTGCCGGTAAATGGCCTTCAATTGGTGGTTTTCGAAATCCTGGAGCAATCCGCCCCAGAGCCCCTCAGCCTCCGCCACCACCACGCTGTCGCAATGCTCCAGCGCTTCCTCGGGCAGACAGGAAACATGCATTCCTCCCATCACCACTTTGACGCCGCGCCCCCGGAACACATCGGCGATTTCGTACCCGCGCCTGACCGTGGTGGTCATGGCGGTGATGCCCACGAGGTCCGCCTGCCGGGCAAGATCAAGAACCTCCACCTTTTCATCAACGATCGTGACCTGCCACTCGGGAGGCGTCAGCGCCGCCACCTTCAGGAGCCCCAGGGACGGCATGCGGAAAAAGAAGTTCCCGCCCATGAGGCTGTTCTCCGCCAAGGGGGAAATGAGGAGCAGCCGTTTCATACCGGTCCTCCGGAGCCGGCGGGCCAAAGCCTTTGAATGGCTGAGAAGTAGCTCCACAGCGGGCCGGTCACCCCCCGCTTGCGGAGGCGCTCGACCAGGTTGACGTAGGCCGGGCTCGGCTCGCCCACGATCCAGTTGGGTGAACGCCGGGCAAAGTCCGCCAGCTTCCCGGAAATCGTTTCACGATCCATCCCCGACGCCAGGTAATACTGAGGGTCCAGGAGGTTGGCGTCCGGTTGAATGCGGCCTTCGGCCAGCGCGCGGTCAAACAGCGCCGTCTCCGGATAAATTCTCATGCCCACGACGGCCATGATGGTGGCATTACCGAGCAACAACGAGTGGTCGTACGATTGTTGCAGGGTTTCGTAGGTCTCGCCGGGACCACCGGCAATGAAAAAACAGCAGCCGTCCACGTTCGCCTCCCGCGCCATCATTACCGACTCGCGAATATCCGCGAAGGTAAAATCCTTCTGGTAGCCGCGCAGCACTTCATCACAAAAGCTGTCACACCCAAATTCAGCATGAGCCAGGCCCGCGCGCGACATGAGTCCCATGAGTTCGGCGGTGACTCCCTGGGGGCGCAGGAAACAACCCCAGGACAGGCGCACCCCCCGTTCCAGTATCGCCTCACAGATCTCGTGGATATGCCGTGGTGACGAATTGAAAACGGAATCAACGATAAAGGCATAGCGCGCGCCCGCACGGCTCAATTGCTCGAATTCCTCCGCCACCAGGGTGGGTGGTTTGCGGCGATGGCGCGGGCCTTCCACCACCGGGTAGGTGCAGTAACAGCAGCGGAACCCACAGCCCCGCTGCGTCTGCACATTCATGACGCCACTGCTCCGCAGGTAGTGGGCCGCCACCGCTGCCGGCCGATCTTCCGCCCCCACCTCCAGCGTCATCGGGTGATACGCGCCGGCATTGCGCACGATGCTGCCGTTCCGGCGGAACACCAGGCCGGGGATGTGGGTGTAATCGCTCCGGTGTTCCAGACACTCGACCAATTCAAGGAAGGCGGCCTCGCCTTCGCCGGCGATGCCAAGATCCGCTCCTGATTGTGCCAGCAGCTCGCGGGGAAAGATGCTGAACCCGCTTCCGCCCAGAACGATCGGGCCGGCGCGGTGCTCGCGAATCACCGCGCAAAGGTTGACCATATCTCCGAAGAAGGTCTCCCGGTTCTGGATGCTGACGTCATCGATGTTCCGCACCGAGATGCCGACGAGGTCGGGCTGGTATTCCCGAATAATCCCGGCCAGCGGTTGAGTATCCACCAGGATATCGAGCCACCGGCATTGATGCCACGCCCCACGGAGAGCCGCGGCCAGGCAGGTCAGTCCGAGCGGAAATACCGGCTCCGGAACCACGCATCGGTTTGCGCTGATGATCAGAATTCGCCTGGACATGGGGTCTGAGCGCGAAACGCCGCAATCGCGGGGCGGTTAACCGGTTTCACGCAGTCCACGGCGGCCCACCCGGCCAATCCTTGTGGCGTCGCACCGCGCTTGTTTGAGGCTGCGCCTTTGAACAATTCGAGCAATGTGGCCATAGAATACAACAGAATCAGACCCTGGCAAAGTGAATAGCTCCCCAAGGGTGGCGGTGCTCGACCGCACGGTGGAGAGCCGCCCCGTGGCCGCCGAGGACATCGGTTTCTCCTTCGCCGCCCAAGTCGCCCTGGTGACACGTCAGCACGCCGGGCGCAAGGACGAAACGGTGGGTCTTATCACCGACCTCTCGCCGCAGGAACTGCCGGCCCAAGCGTGGCTCCGGGCCAATCGCCAGGGTTGGGGCATCGAGAATGGCACGCACCAGCGCTTGGACGTGTCGCTCAATGATGACCGTTGCCGAGTGCGCCACACCAATGGCTTGTGGATCCTGGGCATGCTTCGTCGTGTGGCTATCAGTCTCTACGCGCATTGGCGGGAGCGCCAACCCAAGCCCCGTTCGCTTTGGTTCACCGACTTCCAGGCCGCCATGGGCGAGGACAACCTGACCAAGGCAGTCGCATTTGTTACCAACCGCCGCCCAAAACTCGCCTGAACCTTTCATGCATACGCGCTACAAGTCAACCGGGTTGTGGGATTTGCCGTGGGATTTGCCGTTGCCCTGCGCGGTCGCCTGGCCTAATATCCGCCCAAGGTTATGCCCGAACCTCAGAAGACTCCTATCTTTGCCGCCCCGCGTTCCGATGGACGCTGGCCGGATCAGCTTCGCTCCGTGCGTTTTGAAAACCACGTGGCACCTTACGCGACCGGTTCCACATTGATTGCCTGGGGCAACACCCGCGTGATCTGCGGCGTGACGGTCGAGGAAACCATTCCGCGCTGGATGAAGGAGCAGAGTGTCAGCGGCGGATGGATCACGGCCGAGTATTCGATGCTGCCCTACTCGACGCTGCAGCGCAAACAGCGCGACATTACGCGGGGCAAAATCGATGGGCGTTCGCAGGAAATCCAGCGCCTGATCGGGCGCGCGATGCGCGCGGCCCTCGACCTGGAAAAGATCGGCCCCCGCACCATCTGGGTGGATTGCGATGTGCTGCAGGCGGATGGCGGCACCCGAACCGCCGCCATCACCGGAGCCTACGTGGCCCTGTCCCTGGCCATTCAAAGGATGCTGGCGGAAGGGAAGCTGGCCGAAAGCCCGCTGATCAATGCGGTGTCCGCCGTCAGCGTCGGCGTGGTGAATCACCAACCGATGTTGGACCTGTGCTATACCGAGGACGCCGCCGCCGAGGTTGACTTGAACCTGGTGATGAACTCCGCCGGGGATTTCATCGAACTTCAGGGAACCGGCGAGGAAGCCACTTTCACCGAGCACCAGTTGGCCGAAATGCTGATGCTTGGCAAAGCCGGCATTCGCGACCTGCTGGCCGCGCAAAAGCAAGCCCTTGGCGCCGGTTGATCGAACGTTTCAGGCCGGCTGCCAACCCCATCCCGCATTGAGCACAGGAACCCTCGCCCCCATCACCCGGCTTTGGCTGATCCGCCACGCTGAAGTCGAAGCCCGTTACCAAGGGGTTTTTGGCGGACGCATCGACATGGATCTCTCGCCCCGCGGCCATTTGCAGGCCGCCGCGCTGGCCAGGTATCTTCGCGGGCATTCGTTCGACGCGGTGTTTTCCAGCCCCATGAAACGGGTGCTGCAAACCCTCGCCCCGGCGCAGGTAAACCCCGCCATGCCCCAACCGGCGGTCATGGACGGACTGCGCGAAGTGGATTTTGGTGATTGGACCGGGCTGGGCTGGGATGAAGTCCGGCAGAAATATGGGATCAGCGCTTTTGACTGGCTGGACCAACTGGAGTGCGCGGGCATTCGCAACGCGGAATGCACGGCCACTTTCCGCGCCCGGGTGGAGCCGTGTCTGCGGCAGATCGTCGAAGCGCACCCGGGGAAACAAGCCGCGGTGTTCTGCCATGGCGGCGTGATCCGCATGCTGCTGGCCATTGCCTTGAGCCTGCCCCTGCCACGCATGGCGGCCTTCGATGTCGAATACGCCAGCATCACCCAGGTCTGGTGGGAGCCGGGTGATCCCGAACTTCGGCTGCTCAACTTCACGCCCTGGCGCGATATCACCTCTGCATGAAATCAAAGGCGCTCTGGCGCGTTTCCCTGCTCATCCTGGCCGAGGCGGAGTCCGCCGCGAGCGAGGTGATGGCAGACTTGCTGCAAAGCGAACCGGTCATCTTCTTCGATTGCGAAACCAGGCTCTCCACCCTGACGGTTTACCTGCCCGATCCCCGGCTGTGGACCCCCAAGCTGAGAGCCGGGCTGCGCGCCCGCGTCGCGGAGTTGAAGCAATTCGGGCTGGATCCCGGCCCGGCCCGGCTGCGCTTTGAAAAAGTGCGCAGGCAGGATTGGGCCGAATCGTGGAAACGACATTTTAAACCCCTGCGTCTGGGCCATCATTTGCTGGTGCGTCCCAGTTGGGCAAAGCCAGCCGGCCAACACGAGGTGGAAGTGGTGCTCGACCCGGGCCTGAGCTTCGGCACCGGGCATCATCCCACCACGGAGTTCTGCCTGCGCCAATTGGCCGCTCTGCGCTCCGCCGGCCACCCCTGCGGCATGCTCGACATCGGCACCGGCACCGGCATCCTCGCGATTGCGGCGGCCAAGCTCGGCTACTCGCCGGTGGCGGCTTTTGACTTTGACCCGGAGGCCGTGGAAGTGGCTGAAGGCAATGCGCGCAACAATCGGGTTCTGGACAAAATCAAGCTCTCCCGCCGGGACCTGACCAGGCTGCCCCGGAAATCCGCCACTCGCTATCAGGTGCTCTGCGCGAACCTGACGGCCAACCTGCTGGTGGCCGAGTTGGACCGCATCCTGGCCCGGCTCAAGCCCGGGGGTTTCCTCATTCTAGCCGGCATTCTGGCGGCGGAATTTTTGACGGTTCAAGCCGCCTGTGAGCGCGCCGGCCTGCGGCTGATCAAAGCCCGCACGCAAAAGGAATGGCGCTCGGGTCTTTTCGCCTCACCACCCACGGTTCGCGGGTAACCGTGGGTGGCGTCATCCCTCCGTACAAACCCCCGCCGGGGCTCCGCAATTAATTTGAATGGAATTTCGGGCGGAAATGTCTTATACTCTGAATGCTTGAACAAGCGATGCCAAATCAAGCGAGGCAGGACCACTCAGGAGGGAGTGGTCCCTTTGGCAAACCTCGCCTGTCCAAGCGCAAATGATAACCGGAAAGTCTCCTTATGACTAAATCGTTGGAAGTTATCAGTGAAGCGGTTAGCAATCCCAAACATCCATTCCGCAAGGTGGATAACCAGCCTAAGAAACCGCAAAAAAACCGTTATGAACGAAGAAAAATCAAAGAATATCTGCACCTGGGGGATTGGGTGATGGGCGAAACATGAACTAAGTTACTCTAACTCTGTTAATAAGAAAAAAAGCCACGCGTGAGCGTGGCTTTTTTAATGACCTGAAATCCGCAACCTTTGTGGCAGGTTGAATTCCGCCGGCTTCCAGCCTTACTTCATCAGCAACATCTGCCGGGCGCGCTTGATCGCCGTGTTCAGCCGGCGCTGGTAATGCGCGGGCAGGCCGGTGTATTTGCGGGGCAGAATGCGCCCCTGGTCCGTCACGAACTGACGCAGCAGGTTGGTGTTTTTGAAATCGAGCGCTTCCACCGTGAAATCGATCTTCGGCTTGGGGCGCGGGGTGCGCGATTCCGAATAGGACCGGCGGGTGCCGCGTTTGTCATTCTTGTCCGGACGGGTCTTGCGAGGCATAGGCTGTAATTACTTGATTTCGCGGTGGACTGTGTGACGCCGCAAAGCGGGATTGTACTTCTTGAGCTCCAGCTTCTCCGGTTTCAGCTTCTTGTTCCGCGTGGTGGTGTAGCGGGAGGGAGACTTGCCTTCCTTCCGCGCTTCGGTGCATTCAATCGTGATGATTTCGCGGGCCATAAATTATTCCTTTTCTTTCTTCTCCTCCGGTTCGTCGTCTTCGGATTCACCGACTTCGTTGACGCCGACCGAGTCCACCGAGCCGAGCGCGCCGAGGCGGCGCTGGCGCAGGGCGCCTTCGCGTTCGAGTTGGGCCTGGGCCTGCACGGTAAACCGGGTCCAGGGGATTGCCTCCAGGCGGGTTCGGGGAATGGATTTCCCGGTCAATTCACAAATGCCGTAGGTATTCTTCTCGATCCGCTTAAGAGCTTCTTCGATCTCGTAGACGGCATCCTGGTCGGACGAGAGGAGGCTAAGCGCGAAATCGCGGTCAAAATTATCGGTGCCGGAATCGGCCATGTGGAGGCTGTAGCCTGCCAGTTCCTGAGCGGATTCTTTGGCCAAACCGGTCATTTGACGGTGCAACTGATCGCGCAACTCCAGCAGGCGATCATAGTAAACCTGCCATTCGGCCTTGATCTTCACCTCGCCATTCCGCTTGGTTTTGGGAGACGCGGACTGCCCCAAAATAGCGGCGGCGGTGGCGGGACCACTGGTCTTGCCATCGGCCTTCTTGTGCTCTTTTTTTTTCGTTGTCACGATACTAACTGGCTCTTCCATCTGTTTTACAACCCAAGTTTCTCCCGCCGGGAGCCGCTATCTCCCAATCGAGAGTGGGCGAATGTAGCAAAGGGATACAAATATTCCATAACAATTTTAAAGTATTTTAACCCTTTCATCCTTTCACCCGTGGTCCAATCAGCTCCGCCCGAGGACTGGCGACCCACATTAGACACGTTCTTGGGCCGGAAGTTCAATCAGCCCGGACGCTTTTCCCGGGTCGGCTGGAGGTCTCGAAGCGGCGGCCGGCAACCGGCCTACCCCTTCTCGATGCATGCGTAAGCGTTATGGTTGTGAATGCTCTCGTGGTTCTCGGCTTCCACCTTGTACCAGGTTACCTCGGGGTGGGCATTGAGCTTTTGGGCCACGTTCCGCACCAGGTCCTCCACGAAGACAGGATTGTCATAAGCCCGCTCCGTAACCGCCTTCTCATCCTGGCGCTTTAACAGCCCGTAAAGTTCAGAACTGGCGGAACTTTCCATCAAAGTGATCAAGTCCTCGATCCAAACCGGTTTTTTTGACCGGATCTGAACAGTCGCCTCCCCTCGCTGGTTGTGTGCTCCGTAAGCGGCTATGGCTTTCGAGCAGGGGCACAGGATGGTCACCATGGCCTTCACGGTCAGGACGAAATCAATCTCCTGGTGGCAGGCTGCCGCATCAAAACGGGCCACGTAATCCATGACGCTTTCCAGCCCCGATACCGGCGCTTTCTTGACCATGAAATACGGAAACTCGATCTCCAGGTGCGAGGTTGCCGCCTGGAACTTCTGTTGCATGGCATACAGGATTTCCGTGAGGTTTTCCACGTGGACAATGCTGCCATGCGCGTTCAACACCTCAATGAACCGGCTCATGTGCGTGCCTTTGAATTCCTTTGGGAGGTCCACGAACATGCCGATCGTCGCCACGGTGTTCTGGATGGTTTTCGCCTTGTCGCGCACCTGGATGGGATAGCGCAGGCCGCGCACGCCAACCTTATCGATCCGCAGTTCCCGGTGGTCGCGTTCGCTCTGTTTGTCGTGCAACGTATCCGCGCCCGCCGGGCCGGTGGTGGCCGCCCCGCGCTTAACCTGGATTTCACCGGGTCTAATCATATGCGAAACGTAGCAGCGAAACCCGGTTTTGTAAAAATCAACCCGCCGGAGATTCCCCGGCGCGCCGTTTCGCCTTTTGACAGCCACGCCCCGGCAGGGTATTAAGGGGGCGCATGAGATTGACTTGCCGGTTCGGTTGGCGCCCGGTTCTGGTCGCGCTCCTTTTCACGGTGGTTTCGGTGGCGCGGGCCGAGATTTTCCGCCTGGCCTCCTATAACGTGGAAAACTATATCGATGAAGCGACCGATTCGCGCCGGGCCAAATCCCCCGAATCCAAAGCGAAGGTCAAAGAGAACCTTTTGGCGCTCAGGCCCGATGTGGTTGCCTTTCAGGAGATGGGCCGCGAATCCGCGTTGAAGGAATTGCAGGGCGCTTTGAAGGCTGGAGGGCTGGACTTGCCTTACTTGGAGCATGTTAAAGGTTGGGATACCAATATCTTCGTGGCCCTTCTGAGCCGCTTCCCAATTCTGGAGAGCCGCTCCCATACTAACGAAAGCTTTCTGCTGAACGGCCGCCGCATGCGGGTGGGCCGGGGTTTTGCCGAGGTGGACATCAAAGTCAGCGACAACTACACCTTCACTCTGTTCGCCGCTCACCTGAAATCGAAACGAACCGTGGCTGAGGCTGATGAAAGCGAGATTCGCCTGGAGGAAGCGCGTTTATTGCGTGAGAGAGTAACCGCCCGGCTGACGGCCAATCCGCAGGCACACGTCGCCGTGCTCGGAGATTTCAACGATCATAAGGATTCTCCCTCGACGCGCGCGGTCATCGGGCGGGGCAAACTCAAACTGGTCGATACCCGGCCGGCGGAACAAAACGGTGACAATCAGCCAAACGAGAACCCCGCGTGGGAACCCCGGAACATCACCTGGACTCACCACTACGGAAAAGAGGACACCTACAGCCGGATCGATTTCATCCTGATCAGCCCCGGAATGGCTCAGAATTGGCTTACCAACAAAACCCAGGTTTTGACCGCGGCCAACTGGGGGGTTGCTTCCGATCATCGCCCCATCGTGGCTTCCTTCGACGTTCCCTGAGAGGCTGCTTAAACGCAGCGGGAATAGTGGCGAGTGTGCTCGGCCGCACGAGCGACGTTTGACCCAATGCCCACGGGCCCGGCGTGAGCGGACACTCCCGTTTTGAAGAGCGCTATCGTGGGATGACCCGGAGCTGGTAAAACTGCCTGGCCCCGGGGGCACTGAACCACTCCGCCTGCGGGAATTTCCCGGGGACCACCCCGGCCGGCTGCAGTTCAGAGACGTTGGTTCCGGCGAGCACTTGGTAATCGTAATACGGGCTGGCGGGCCAGCTCAGACGCCAGATGGTCGCGTTCCAGCGGGATAAATCGAGATTCGGCGGCAGGTTCTCGGCCACGACCGGGTTTCCACCCGTCAACCATTCCCGAAAATTGCGGGCGCCATCCCTATCCGGATCATCCTGTGGACCTTGAGCCAGGGAGCCCAGTTTGAGCACTTCCCAGGCATCGTCCAAACCATCATGATCCACATCCAGAATGGCGGTTCCTTCGAGGATGAGTTCAAGACCAAGCACCTTTCCCGTGGCTCCTTCCGCTTCGTCGGACACCTGGACGTTCCACGTTCCCGCGCTGGTTTCACCCCAGTGCAGCCTGGACCAATAGGTCCAATTCACCGGCCCTGCGTTGGTGTCCCCGTTGTATCGTTGCAGAATGCTCTTGGTTCCGGCGGGGGAAACGAGGGTGATGCGCAGGTCACCCCGCAGCGGGTGGTCCGTCAGGACCCGCAGCCCCACGTTTTGCACGCAAAGCGAGTTGGTGGCCACGAAAGCCAGGTTTGTGGAATTGAGCCGGATTTGGGCCTGGGCCGAGGTATTGGTGTCGAAAACAGCCCGTAGCGCTTCGCCCGCCAGGTGGCGGATAAAGATCGCTGGAATGGGCACGTAATCCGTGTTGCCCATCGGGATAAGCTGTTCGCCGCCCGGTGCCGAGTTGGGGTCGCTATTGGTCGCGAAGTTATAGACCACGGCAAACCTGGCCCCAGCTTGAGCCGCCAGCGTGATAGAAGTGGCAAACGGGCCGCCACCCCGCTGAATCAGGGCCGCTTTATTAGTCAGCGAAATCCCGGTGTAGTTCGTCCCATAACCAACCCAGACCAGCGGCACGCGGGGCGTGGGGGAATCCGCGTGCGGCCCCCAGGCGGGCAACGTCTGAATGGACGCCAGCTCCGCCGGAATCCCGTCTCCGGTGATCAGCAAGCGCAGGCCGTCGTCGGGGATTTCAGCCGGGTCCGCCGTTTCAAAGGAGGCGCGCGTCACGGGTGCCTGGGTTGGCCAGGTCCTGGCCAGACGCACTGCCTCGCCGGCATCCGGCACGCCGAACCCCGTATTATGACTTACCCGGAACCCTGCGCCGTTGGTGGCCAGGTCCGGATCGGCCTGATCAAACTGACGGGAAGAGACTGCCAGGATTTGCTGAATATCCCTGGCGGTCAGTTGCGGATTGGCGGACAACAAGAGGGCTGCCACCCCGGAGATCAGCGGCGTGGCCGCGGATGTCCCGCTAAAGCCGTTATTGTTGAAAACGTAGTCGGAAAGGTCCTCAA
>JBBQYD010000086.1:0-13314 GCA_038209025.1 Verrucomicrobiota bacterium
CTCCAGACCCAGATCATGGCAGGGGTGACGAAGGTCTCCTTCGGCATGAGATGATAGGCTGAATCGAAAGGGTTCACGCCGCACAGCGCCCGCGCCCGGGATCCAAAGTGGTCAAACGCGCATTGGAAGCTGCCGGACCACGCCAGCGAGCCGCCCAGCACGCGCCCGGCGTTCTCAGCGGCGGGACCGTCCAGCGACAGCACGAAGGAAGGGTTGCGGTAGAAATGGGCGCGCACACCGATTTTTGAATCGAGCACTTTGGTTCCCGGGGTCAGCAGTTCGGTGACCGGGTTCATCTCATCCGCCCACTGGCCGTGGAAATGAGTCAAATGCAGGTTGGTTGGGTCCAGGAGCAAGGAAGCCGAGGCCATGCGTTCGAGGGTTACCGGCTTGGATTCCTGGTGGCGGATTTCGGCCCATTGCTCGATCACATCGAGCTCTCGATGCAGCCGGAAAAGCAGGGCAACCTGGAATGGATACGCCGGATCATGCAGATCAAAACGCACCACCTCGGACCCGCTCTCCTTCGGGGAGCGCGTCACCTTGTCGAAGACCAACGAGGTGGAGGTGTTGCCATCGGCGTGAACGGCTTGCAAGGCCGGTTCCCAGATATAGCCGTCGCCGGCTTGCGGGTAAGCTTCGTCCGCTCGTTTGAACCGCTCGGGCTGACCGCCAATCGCCTGCTGATACAGACGCCCGTCATCACCTACCTGGAGGTTTAGGGTGAACGTCCGGGTCTGCAACGCGAAGGTTTCATAGGGTGGCAGGGCTACGGGCAGGGCGTTTGCCTCAGCCATCAGGAATTGGGCATCAGCCCAATTCGCGCGATCATTCCTGGTGCCATCACCCCCGTCGTTGACACGCAACGTGAGCGTTCGCACGCCGGCAAGGCTGATGTCCACCGGCATGGCCGGCTGCCCGCCTTTCATAATGCCGCTCTTCCAGAGCGTTTTGCCATCGCCTTCCACCAGGAACTCCACGCTGCCGAGGGTGCCCGCGGAATCATCCACACCCACCATGGCGCTAAAACGCTGCGCCTTGCCCGCCAGCTCCAGTCTCATTTTGCTGGCCGCGTGCGTGCCCACACCGCGCGCGAAGGTTTGGCCACCGATGCTGAGGGGTTCGCCGGAAATGCTTTTGTCCGGGCGGATGGTGCCCCAACCGGCGGTCATCTGGACGAGGTCCAGGGAGGAAAGCCTTGCCGGCTCAGCGGCGATGGCCGCCAGACCGAGGCCCATGGCAAGAGAGAAGACTGTTTTTGCGAGTTTCATGCTGATCCGATTTCAAAGCAAACATTCCAATTGTTCGGCTGACCCAGGCTGAGGGAGCCGCTTCGCCGCCAGCAGATGATGCACCTGCCAGCCACCGTCCGTCAGCCAAATTCCCCAACGGGTTCCCACGACTACATGCCATTCAGATGATCGGACGCCAGCGCATGATTGGGATCGCGTCGCAGGACTTGTTTGAGCAATTCCCGCAGCAACTGGCGGCCCGCAGCTTTTTGTCCCAGGCGGATGCGGGGTTCCAATGGACCCGGCTCCCACATTTTGCACTTTGGCGGATTTCCCCGGTTTGATAGTTTATCCGCCATGGAATTATTTCAGCGAATTCTAAAAACGGCCGTGGACGGTGGCGCTTCGGACGTGCATTTGAAAATTGCCACGCCTGTGGTCTTCCGCATCAACCGCCAGCTCATCGCGATTGAATGCCCCTTTCCCACCGAGCAATGGATCAACAACGTGGTGCTGCAGATCACCCCGGCCCACTTGACGAAGCGCCTGGAGCAGGAGCGCGAGATTGATTTTTCCTATTATTTGCCGGGCACCGGGCGTTTCCGCAGCAACCTCTTCCAGCAACGCGGGCAGTGGTGCCTGGCGATGCGGCACGTGAAAACGACCGTGCCGAGTTTTGAGGAGCTGGGCTTGCTGGAGCAGATCAAGAAGATCGCGCAGTCTCCGCGCGGCATCGTGCTGGTGGCCGGTTCCACCGGGTCGGGTAAATCGACCACGCTGGCGGCCATGATCGAGCACATCAACGCGAACTTCAAGAAACACATCGTCACGATGGAAGACCCGATCGAGTTTGTCTTTGAAGACAATCAAAGCGTGATTGAACAGCGCGAGGTGGGGTTGGACACCCTCTCTTTTCATCACGCGCTCAAGCACGTGCTGCGGCAGGATCCGGACATCATCATGATTGGTGAGATGCGCGATTCGACCAGTTTCACGGCGGCGATGAGCGCGGCGGATACCGGGCACCTGGTGCTCTCCACGCTGCACACCACCAACGCGGCGCAATCGATAAACCGCATCCTGGACTTTTTCAAAGCTGAGGAACGGGAGCAGGTTCGGCGGCAATTGGCGGGCACGCTGCAAGCCGTCGTTTGCCAGCGCATGGTGGGAACCATCGCCGCCGGGGTGACTCCCGCGATCGAAATCATGATCAATACGCCCACCGTGAAGAAGTTGATCGAAGAGAATCGCCTGGACAAACTAACGGCGGCCATCGAGACAGGCACCGATGACGGCATGTTGAATTTCAACCAGGCGCTCTTCAACCTGGTGAAACTGGGCAAGGTCTCCGAGCAGGAGGCGCTCTCAAAGGCCAGCAACCCGCAGGCGCTGGAGATGAACTTCAAGGGCATCTTCCTCGACGAAGGCAAGCGCATCCTGCAGTAAGGGCGGAACCGCGCGGCCAGGCCCCGAGGCTGCCGAACCTGGCCAAATACAAAAGCCCCTTCCCGATGAAAACCCGGGAAGGGGCTTTGTGTTTCGAGGGTCTCGTCGCGCAACGGGGATCAGGCCAGTCCCTTGACTTGCCAACCGGCTCGATACTCGCGCTTGATAAAGGCGTTTGCCGCCTGCTCTTCAAATCTCAGCCCCGCCCCGTCCCAATGCAGGGTGGTCCTGGGGAAGCGGGATGCCACACCGCCCAGCAACACGGATTCGGTCAACGGCCCGGCGTAATTGAAACCGGCGGTGGTGCGGGACTTGCCAAGACAGGCATCCACGAAGGTCAACCAGTGGTCGCCCCCTTCGACTTCCGGCATCTGGAAGGACTGATACTTCTTATCGGGGTAGAGCATGGGGCGGGAGACATGCGGCAACAACATCGCGCCGTGAGTGCCGATGAACAGCGAGCCCGTGTTGGCCGCCTTGTCGCCTTCGAGCAGGCCCAGGACTTGCGCTGGAAGCGGCTGGTCTCCGTCATACCAGTTCACGTTGATGGTTTTTCCGGCGGTATAGGGAGTGCCGCCGAAGACGTATTGAATTTTCGAGTCCATGGCCCAGTTCCACTTGCTGGGAGCGGGGCCTTCGGATCGGACAGTCACGGGAGACTTCAATTCCAGGGCACTGAACACGGGGTCGAAAATATGGCAGCCCATATCGCCGAAGGTGCCCGTGCCAAAATCCAGGCGCTTGCGCCAGTTGCCGGGATGGTAATACCCGTTCCCGACAAAGGGGCGGGTCGCGGCCACACCCAGCCAGAGATCCCAATCGAACCCGCTCGGAATGGGATCACCGCCCGCGGGTGGCGGGGTGGCCTCGCCACCCCAGGATTTCGGGCACCAGGAATGGACTTCCTTGATTTTTCCGATGGTGCCCGCCTGGACCAGCAGTACGCCGAGCCGGTATGCCGCGGTGGAGTGAATCTGAATGCCCATCTGGGTGATCTGACTGGGTCTCAGGGCGGCTTCGCGAGTCAGTTGGCGCACTTCGAAAAGGTCGTGGGCCAGCGGCTTCTGGCAATAAACGTGTTTGCCAAGCTGCAACGCGCTCATGGCGACGGCCGCATGCATATGGTCAGGGGTGGAGACGTTTAGCGAATCGATATTGCCCGCTTCCTTGTCGAGCAATTCCCGCCAATCCTGGTAAATGCGGGCGCCGGGGAATTGCTTCCTGACAGCGGCCGTTTTTGCCAGGTCCACGTCGGCTACGGCCGTCAGCTCAAAATGCTTGTGCTTGGCCAATTGCTGGATGTCGGACCAGGCCATGCCGGAGGCCCCGATGCTGGCGTGTCGCAACACGCTGGAGGGGGGGCGGGCGGCCCAGCCAGAAGTGATGAACGGCGCCGCCAGACTCGCTCCAGCAAGAGCTTTGATAAATGATCTTCGTGAAAAATGCGTTTTGGACTGCATACGCCAGAAATAGGCAATGCCAGCCCGGGGTCAAGATTAATGTGCTTGCCACGCCCGTTTCGTGTGTGCCGCCCCCCCCAACCTACCGGGAGGCCGCCATGATTGCCCCCAGCAAATCCGCGATTTGCTGATGACTTAACCCATTTAGCAGGCCTTCCGGCATGATTGACCAGGGCTGCGGCTGCACGGTTTGCACGGTGGGGCGCGCCCAAACCAGGTGGCCACCGCCCGCTTGGGCAAGGCTCAGGGCCTCCGGAGTCTCATGTTCGAGGATGCCGATGGCATTTTCCCCAACGCGGGTTTCGAGCACCACCGTCCCAAACCCCGGGCGCCCTGTCAAATTCGGCTCGGCGATGGCCTGAAGCAAGGCTTCTTTGCCCAAGACCTTGAGCCCCGCCAGGTCAGGACCCACTTCGCGGCCTTCCCCGTTCAAGCGGTGGCATTCCGCGCAGAGAGCCCGGAAAAGCTCTCGTCCGCGGCCCGGGTCCTGGCTCAATTTCAGGGCGGGGGCGTGCCGCTGAATGTTTCCCAACTGGGGATCGTAGAGTCCAAAGAACCGCACGGCTTCCTGCGCAATCGCGGCGTCCCGATAGGTCCGGAGGAAGGAGACCCGCACCGGGGAGAAGTCGCTGGCGGCGATGACGCGGTCGCGGAGGGCGCCCATGACCGCCGGGATTCGCTCCGCGCGCGACAGCAGGGCATTGACCGCCTGCGCGCGCAGCGCGGGGCTCAACATGCCCCAGCGGGAGAACAGGTTTGGGGCCACCCGCGGATCGGTGAATCGGCCCAGGGTGGAAATCACGGCGGATTGGATGGCGGCAGATTGCCCAGAGCCGAGCAGTAACAGCAGCAGGTCACCAACCTCCTGGTAGGTGAAGCTGCTGACACCTGCCAGGCGGATGGCTTCACACCGCAGCGGTTCCGCCAACGTCTCATCCACCATCACCTCCAGGGCGCGCGTAAAGAAAGGTTTCAGCCGGTTGTCCAGGTCCGCCAGGGCGAGGGAACTTCCCGTGCGGCTTAATCCCTCGCCAAGGCTTCGCAGCAGGGCGTAGGAACTGAGGGCATCCAATCGCCCCTGGCTGATGAAACTCATGACCTGGCTCACCTCATCGGCTTGCCCTCGAACCCCGATCATCGAACAGGTCTGCGCCAGAAAAAGCTGCCCGGCAGCGGTGGAACGGTATCCCGGATCGCTCGCCAGGCTCGTGAACAACAATCCCGGTCCCTGGTTGACCGACGACAGCACAGCGGCCTGCAGCCACGCGTTGGCGGGGTCGGTACGCATCAGGATCGCGAGCACCCCTATCTTGTCCGCGCGGGAGACCTGGCCAACGGTTAGCGCGAGCTGGAAACGCACCGACCGGGAGGCATCGGAGGCCAGGGAGCGCACCTGGCTCCAAACCCGTTCGGGAAGGACGCCGTCGTTGATCAGGCGCTCCGCAGACCGGAGGCCATGCTCACGGACGGTGGGCGCGGGATCGCGCAGCCCCAGCAGGGCGTTGGTTTCCCCCAGGGCGTCCAACCCGGCCAGCACATTCAAAACATGCAGCCGGGTGAGCTCGGAACGAGACCTGGCCAGCATGCCGGCGAGAATCGGCGCGCTGGCGGGATCCTTGCGTTCATATAACATGCGGGCCGCGATGTCCCGCGCCCAGCCGTTTGGGTGCCCCAGCAGGGCGGACAACTCAAAGGCGCCGAGCTTTGCGAATTGAATCCTTTTCGGACGCTCAAAACGCCCGGGCCGAATCCGGTAGATGCGTCCGGTATCCTTCCCTTGCCGAAAATCCGAAACGTAGAGACAGCCATCCGGGCCGTTCACCACCTGCGTGGGATGAAAATGGGGGTCGCGCGATGTGAGAAACTCGGCGCCGGCTTCATCAGCGGGGCGTTCCGAATAAAATTCCAGGCCGAAGTCGCGGATGATCTCGCGGTGAATCACTCCCGTCTCGCGGTCAGGAATGAAGACACTGCCCACATAGTTGGAAGGAAAGGCGCTCCCGCGGTACACCGTGAGGCCATTCGCGTGCTTCATCCACCCGCTCACCGTGCGGTTGGTCCCGGAACCCGGGCGGTAGATGGCGACGGCGGGCAGCGAGACATCCTGAACCTGGCGTCCATATCCGGAGAACGCGTTGCGATCGAGATATCGCCGCGGCAGCACGGGGTGCCGTACGGGCCGGGTTGGGTCAGACACAAACTTGCGCCCAAAGTTGTCAAAAGTCAGTCCCGTCCCCCCGTCGCCGGTTTCGCGGCGCAAGGCCAGGGTGCGCGGATCAAAGGAAAAATCCGCGCCTGCCAGGGCCAGCGGTTGCGCCATGCCTGGACCGGTTATGTTACCCTCCAGGCCGGCGGCGAGCCCGTGAATGCGATTGTCCAAACCCCAGGCCAGGCTGTTCAGGTACTGATCGGTGGTGACTTGCGGCGGACGCACGAAGCCGCTGAAGACCACCTTGCGCACGTCCGCCTGGCCGTCCCCATCAGTGTCTTTCAAATAAATCACCTCGGGCGTGGAAAGCACAAAAACGCCACCGCCATAGCAGGCCAGGCCAGCCGGCAGGGAAAGGTCGTCGGCAAAAATGGTGTTGGTGGGGTATTCCCCTTTGTCTTCCGGGTCCTGCAAAAGGCGGATGCGCCCCAGGTGCGGGCGGGTATTGAGTTGGTCCGGGTAGTCCCGCATTTCCGCCACAAACAGGCGGCCCTGTTCGTCGAAGGCAATGGCTGCCGGGGAGGCCACCGCAGGCTCGCTGGCGACCAATTCCACCTGGAAGCCGCGTTTCACCTGGAAGAGCTCCAGCCCCGTGGCTGGCGGAGCGTTGGTTGCGGGCGCGATGGCGGCCACAGGGGGCGCCTGGGTCGTGACGGTGGAATTGGAGAAGCTGGATGGAGTCGTGCTGTTCGTGTTGGTTTGCGCCAACCCCGCGCGGTTGTTGAGCAAAAGCACGCTGCCGCAAATCAGAACCGCAGTCCACCTACCCCAGATTTTGTAATGGGCCATGTCCCTAGGGTCGCCGAAATGGCGCGGCGCGAAAAGGGGGAAAACTCCCCGGCCAGGAACTCAAAGCGACCGCGGGCCAGCAGGATTCCCGCGGTGGCCGGGCAGGCGGGGAAACCGCCCGCCCGGAATGTGTGGCCGCCCTTATGGCTGGCGCAAGCGATAGAACACCTGGGGGGCGGACGAATCCACAGAGATGCCCAGGCTGGTCACACTCGCCGAGCCCGGTATGTCGAACCACGAGAGGCCGTCCGCCACGTTGACGGCATTAGACTGCGCATACCAACCCTTGTGGGTTTCTGGCCAGCTCAGAGCCAGATTGCCGCTGCTGAAGGAGAACGACATGTTGGTCGGGTAATCCGCCATGGTGCCCGTGATGGTGAGCACACCACTTGCCGCATCAAACGTGGCGGTGCCGCCCGAGACGGTGATTTGCGAGAACGTTCCGGTGTGAGCAGCGGTGCTGAACAGCTTAAAAGTGTCGCCTGCTGCCAGCGCACCGGCCAGATTCGTCACCGAGAGCTTCCCGCCGTAATGGAGCGTGTCAGCCCCCACCAGGTCGCTCGAATTGGCGCTTTTGTCCAACTCAATGGAGGTGGTGCTGCCGGCCGACAATGTGAGGGTGTTGCTGATGGTCAGGGTGCCGATGGACGTTCCCGGCGCCAGGATGCCACCGGATTGCACCGTGACAGGGCCGCTGATGACACCCGTGCCGCCGAGGCTGCCACCGGTTACCGTCACGGCACCGCTTGCCGCCAGCCAGCCATTGACGGCCAATCCCCCGGCATTCACCAACGTCGGGCCGGTATAGGTATTCGTGCCGCTCAGGGTCAGGATGCCGGCCCCCAGCTTGGTCAGCCCGCCGGAAGTGTTGGGCGCGGTGGTCACTGTGCCTGGCTGCGCCGGAGAGAGCGGCATCCCGCCCGTCAGGGTAAAGCTCGCGGTGGCCGCCGTATAATCCACACCGGGGTTGGTGACCTTGATGCTGGCAACCTTCAGGGTGCCGTTGCCGGTGCCATCATCCACCATGTTCGCAATCGCGGTGGCTCCAGCGCCGGTGCCGCTGTCCATGATCGAAACGTAAGGCGCGCCAATGTAGCCCACGCCGCTGTCAATCACTGCCAGCGCGCGGACGCCCTCGCCGGCAGGGGCGACCAGGCTTGCGTCGATGGTGTTATTGAACCCGGCCGTATCGATGATCGCCCCACCGGTGAACGAGCCGAAGGGTCCGTTCACGCATACTGAAGACATGAGTGCCGGCATAAAATCAGTCCGGTTGGTGTAAGCCCGCAGGGTGCCACCGTTGAAGTTGATATGGCTGCTGCCATAGCTTGTGGGGTTGAATCGGGCAATTGTAAACGTGCCGGCGTCCAGGTTCAAAATGCCCGCTCCGCCAGTCCCCGGGCTGGAGCCGGTTCCAAAGCCCATGAATCCATTCCCGTTATCAACGATGCCGCCCATGAGATTAAGCTCTCCCCGGCCACTGCCCTTCTGGTTTAGATTCAGGTTGCCGGCGCCCGCCGTGCGGCGGAGGACGCCGTTCGTGGCCACGGTCAGCACGGACGTACTGGCGTAATAGGGAATCACCACGTGATTATCAACCAGGACGGTGGCGTCGGAAATCGTCATCATGCCGATGGCGCCCCCAGCGCTGCCACTGCCCATGATAAACCCGCGAGTATCCACCTGGGCGCCCGATACGGTCACCGCCCCGTAGCCCGATACCCCGATTGAGAAGTTGGTAAAGCTCCAGGCTGAGAGGTTCGTGAACGTGCCGCCATTGATGTTGACCGCGCCGCCGGAACCGGCGGCGAAGCCGATGTAGAGCGATCCGCTTTTCGTGATTGCGGCACCGGGCGCAAGGTTGAGCTGGCCCCGGCCCGCGCCGCCCGCGACCCAGGTGCCGGCCCCGGTTTCGACCGGTCCGCTTAAGGTGGTGGCGCCACCCTCGACGACCATCGCGCCCGAACTGTTGATGAGTGAACCGGCAAGGGCCAGGTTCCCGTAAGAATTCGTCGTGCCACCGCCGTAGGTGTTCGCGCCTGCCAGGACAAGTTTGCCCGCACCCGCTTTGGTGATGCCACCCGTGCCGGAGATGGCCCCGCCGACCGTGAGCGTCCTGGCATTGGCCGTGATCGTGCGGTTGGCGCCGGCGGTTACCAGGCCGGTGCCCAGGTTGAGGTCTGAAGTTCCCGTAAAAGCGAAGTCCCCGTCCCAGGCCTGCGGGTTGTTGTTGGCCAGCGTCAGGGCGCTGCCCGAGGTGTTATCCAGCGTGCCGCCGAGAATGGAAAGCTTGCCGGTGCCGGGTGCCGCAGCATGGCTGAGGTTCAAGGCGCCCCCGCTCAGGAAGACGCCGCCGCTAAAGGTGTTCGCATTGGAAAGGGTGAGCGCGCCAGAGCCGATCTTGTGCAACGTGCCGGCGCCAGTGATTTGGCCCGCGCCCGCAAAGGTGTAGTCGCCGTACGCGGTGACACTGACATCCGAGGGCGACACCGCGGCCGTAATGTTGACTTGAGGATTACCGGCGCCGGTATCATCGAAAACCACGGGCACGTTATCCTGAAAGGCCGCGGGCAATCCCCCCAGGTTTTGCCAGTTCAGCCCCGGGCTGAGGTTCCATGCGGCACCGGCATTGCCGGTCCAGGTCAGGAGACTCGTGTTCGGCCCCACCCGCAGCACCACTTTGTTCGGCGCGCCGGGCTGATAGACGACTGTGTAACTCTTTGCCGCGCTCGGGCTGGTTGCGCTGAATCGGGACCCATCACCGCCAAGCGTGCCGGTCACTTCCATCAGGGTGTAATCTCCGTCAGCCAGCGGGGTTAAGCCGGGCACGACAATCGTCGTTTTCCCGGTCGGGTTCAAGGTTCCGCCCACAACCAGTTTATCGGCAGTGAAGGCATCGGTGATGTCGAAGGCAATGGTGCCGCCTTCGTTGAGAGTCAGGTTGCCGCCCAGGGTCAGCGTGCCAATGCCGTTGCCGGGAGCGAGAGAACCTCCGGCCGCGAGCGTGACGGGGCCGCCCACGGTTCCAATGCCGGCCAGGCTTCCGCCATCAGCCACGGTTACGACGCTGCCTGCGGCCAGCGAGCCATCAACCGCCAGAACGCCCGCACTAACTATGGTTGGGCCGGTGTAGGTGTTCACGCCACCTAAGGTCAATGTGCCTGCCCCCAGTTTGGTCAGCCCGCCGGAAGTGTTGGGCGCGGTGGTCACGGCGCCGGTCACCGCACTCGTCGCGGCTCCTCCACCCTTGAGGGTGATCGTGATCGTGGCAGCGCTGTAATCCACACCAGGATTGGTGATCTTGAGGCTGTCCACTTTCAACGTTCCATTGCCCGTGCCATCATCCACCATGTTCGCAATCGCAGTGGCGCCAGTGCCAGTGCCGGCGTCCGCAATCAAAACGTAAGGCGCGCCGATGTAGCCGGAGCTACCGTCGGTCACCGGGATATCACTGACGCCCTCACCGGTTGGGGCGGAGAGGCTTGCGGCGATGGTTGTGGCGTAACCAGCGGTGTCGATGGCCGCCCCGCCGACAAATGCTCCGAACGGCCCATTTACGTTTACCGAAGTGAAGGTAGCTGGCACAAAGGCAGCCTGGGCGCTGGAAGGCCGCAGTGTGCCACCATTGAAGTTCAGGCGGCTGAAGCCTCTTGCAGGGTTGAACCGGGCGGTCGTGAAGGAACCGGCGTTCAGGTTCAGGATGCCCGAACCGCCCGTGGCCGTGCCCGTCCCGGTTCCCAGTCCCACCACCCCGCCGCCATTGTCAATAGTACCGCCCAACAGGTTAACCTCCCCTCTTCCGTTGCCGTTTTGGTTGATGTTGAAGGCTTTTACGCCGGTAGAGCGCTTCAAGGTTCCGCTGTCGCTAACGGTCAGCACGGCCGATCCTGCGTAGTAAGGGATCGCCACATTGTCATCATACGCAACCAGGCCGCCCGAGATGGTTGCCACCCCCACGGCGGCCGAACTGTTATAGCTCGC
Source organism: Verrucomicrobiota bacterium (assembly GCA_038209025.1). Taxonomy (GTDB): domain Bacteria; phylum Verrucomicrobiota; class Verrucomicrobiia; order Limisphaerales; family UBA8199; genus JBBQYD01. The sequence continues at coordinate 11,118 of JBBQYD010000086.1, forward strand.
GATCATGAAACCATGGGTGTCCACGGTGCCACCCGAAACAATAAGCGAACCGTAGCCAATGCCGCCCACCAGGAAGTTGTTGAATCCCCAAACCGTGGTGTTGGTAAAGCTCCCGCCACTCATCTCCATCGACCCACTGGTTCCGGCGGTCGGGGCTATGGCGAATAAACCAACGGACTTCCTGAGGGCGGTCCCGGAGGTAATATAGAGCCGGCTATAATTGGTCCAATTGTTGGTGGTTGAGATCGCCCCGCTAATGCTCCAGTTCGCGCGGCCGGGCGTTGTCGCGATTGGAACATTGAGGATTTGCGGACTGGCGCTGTTGTTCGCAATACTGCCGTTTAGCCTGATCGAACTGCCAGTCACCGTGAACGCCCCCGCCCCGGCATTGAAGGTGATATTCCGGAAATTGCTCAGCGCGGGAAAATCATTGACGGGTGTCAGCCTCGTCGTGCCGCCAAATTCCAGGTCGTAGGCCACGTCCGGCACGGGGACATTGTCACCCCAGTTGGCTGCGCTGCTCCAGCTATTATCGCCGCCGCCGCCATTCCAAATGGAGGGAGACCCGGCTCGAGCTGAAACCGAGAGCAGGGCTAACCCAACGGTTAAGGAGCAAGTAAGCCAGCGGTTGAAGGGAGTGGTTTTCATTTTCATACGTGGTTTCTGATTAACAGCCTGTCCTGGGAGGGAGTCTTGAAAGGAATCATAGCAATTCGCTTTCCGGGCGCCCGCCTTTGCTGAGCGCTGCGCCGGTGATGGAGAATTGGTCATCGGTCCCACTCATCACGATGGGATGCTGCCAAAATGGGGTGCGCTGAGTCAATCGACAACTTTGACTTTGACAACTTTGGCCGGTTTCCGTGGGCGCAACCGCTCCCGGAAAAGTGTGTCTGGCAGAAGCAACCAGGGCATCCGCGGTAGCGGATGCCCTGGCGCACAAACCAAGATCGTTTGACGATCCTATTACTGAATCGGTTTCTGCATCCGGTAAAACTGCCTTGGGCCACTGACCGGGACGGTCGCCTGGTACACTCCATCGGCGCCCGTGATAATGGCGGCAGTACTTGTATTGGTAACTCCAGTGACAACAGACCCATACAGCAGTTTGAACACCGACGCCGAATCGCTGGGCGAACTAATGAAGTTGATGATATAGTTCGTGCCGATCGGGACAATGCTGGTGATATACATAGGAGCATTAGTAGCGTTAGTAACCGTCAGCGTCACCGCGCTGGAGGTAACCGATCCATTGGCCCCGGTGACCACGCAGGTGTAAGTGGCTTCATCCTGAAGGCCGACTGAGTTAAGTGTCAGGGTTGCGCTGGTGGCGCCGTTGATATTACCGCCGTTCTTCTTCCACTGATAGCTCGTGCCCATGGCGACAACACTGAACGTGGCGGTCGTGCCGAAGTCATTGGTGAGACTAACGGGCTGTTCCACGATGTAAGGATCGTTCACCGCCTGGAAGGTCAGGGTGTCAAAATACCCGGAGGTTTCGGACGTGGCCGGGGGGAAAACCGAACAGCCAATCAGGTGAATCGAGTTGAAGCCGACATTTCCCGCCGGCAGGGCGTGGCTGAACGCCGCGTTGGACATATCGTCAACGAAGAACAGCACGTTCGCCACATGCGTCCCTGGATCGGCTGGCCCCACCACAATCCGCGCATGGTGCCACCCCAGGGAGCGCAGCGCGGTCGTATTAAAGTATTTGGTGTTCCCCGTGATGTTCTTGCTGATGAGGCCGGCTGTGCCATCAGTCGCCCCCATCACCCCGGCCTGATACTTGGTTGTGTCCAGGTTCGGCCAAGTGCCAATGAATAGGTTCTGGACTGGGCCATTAGGGATCAGGTAGCTGCTGGAGTCACTGGTTGCCGGCATGCGCCCACTGAAGTTGGCCAGGGTGACTTGATCGCCGGCGTCCGCGGTGCCGGGATCATAGAAATAGTAGTCGAGCATGATATTCCCGTAGTAAAGCTGCCCGCCGTTAAACCGATACGCCAGGTTCAGAAAAGCCTCGTCGTTGTCGCCGCTGACGGAGGTAGCAAAGGCTGAACCGATCATCTTGTCGCCGCTGTACGCGGGGACGATGCCGTCTATGTAGGAAGCGAAAGTAAAGAAATTGGGCGGCGACGGCGCCCACCACGGACAGGTGTTGGAGCTGTTTTTCCCGGCGTTGTATTCCAGCACCGTCCCGCCC
>JBBQYD010000087.1:0-13231 GCA_038209025.1 Verrucomicrobiota bacterium
CGCAGGACCGCCACCGCGACGAGAAAAATCAGCGTTGCCGCGCCGGGGGCAACGACGAGCCACACCAAGGGCCATAATCCCGGGTTGTTCAGGATGCTGAAAAAATAGGGGGCGGGCTGGCAAACCCGGATCGTGCGCGCCCAGCGCACCTGGTGAGTCCAGGTCTGGCCCCAGTTCATCGAATGGGACCAGCATTCGACCACCACCGGCGAAAGCTCAATCCGCGCGCCCTGTTTCGCGATTCGGTGTCCCAGTTGATAGTCATCCGCGAGGCAGTCTTTAAGCGACTCGAAACCGCCCATGCCGTCCAGCAGTTCCCGGCGCATGGCCATCACCGCCCCCAGCGCGAAGTCCATGGGGCGCAGAGATTGCGCTTGCAGCACCTGCGCCCAAAAATCAGCGTTAATCGCCACGGCCTCCCACTGCATGGCGGCCGTGGTGGGATTGGCAAGCCGGTAAAAACAGTTCACCAGACCCACTTCCGGCTCTCGCAGATGGGATATCGTTTGTGCCAGAAAATCGCGCGGCACCAGCACATCCGCGTCGCTCACCACAAGCACGGGGTGACTGGCGCGGGCGCCCAGTTGGATCAACTTGGAAACCTTAAGATTGGCTCCTCCCAGTGGCCCGCAAACCCACAACTCGGCGGCAACCCCCGGAAATTCCGACATCAGTTGCCTGACCACCCCGCAAACCGGGTCGCTCCCGTCGGCCACCCCAAACAGGATTTGAACCGGGGCAGAATAATCCTGCTGAAACCAGCTTCGCAGGCATTTATCCGTGCTTTCATCGCAACCCTTGAGCGGTTTGAGCAGGGTCACAGGCACCGGCGGCCGCGGCGCGCCCCGCTGGTGCAGGGGAAAACGGCGCGCCACCACCCACTGCCAAATCATAAGCAGCAGGCTGAGAACCGCCAGGGACCCGAAAAGGACGTTTGCAACCACGCGCGCCTTCGTAGTCAAACTGCCACGTTCGAGCAAGCCTAATCCTAATTCAAAACGGCTCGCCCCTGGTTCATCAGGTGGTTAACGTGACGCATGCGAGATTACGATTGGCTGCTGTTTGACGCCGATGGCACGCTCTTCGACTACGACCGGGCGGAAAGCACGGCCCTGGCACAGTCATTCCAGGAGGCTGGCCTCCCCTTCGGCCCGGAGGCGCTCGCGGCCTACCGTGCCATCAACCGGGATTTGTGGCAGGCATTGGAACGTGGACAGATCGCTCCGGGGGTTCTGAAGGTTCGCCGCTTTGAGCTGCTGCTCGGGAGCCTGGGAATCGGCCTGCCAGCCCCTCATTTTAGTGAACGTTATCTTGATAATCTGGCCCATGCATCAGAGCTGGTTGACGGGGCCGAAGACCTCTTGCGAGCGTGCGCGGGCGCCTACCGTTTTGCCCTGCTAACCAACGGCTTAAGCCGCGTGCAGCGCACCCGGCTCGCTCATTCAACCCTGAGCCAGTCTTTTTCCGCCGTGGTTATTTCTGAGGAGGTGGGATGCGCCAAGCCCGCTCCGGCATTCTTTGACCACGCCTTTGAAATGATAGGCAAGCCCCCGCGCTGGCGAGCCCTGATGATCGGCGACAATTGGACTTCGGATATCACCGGCGCGGCCGCCTATGGCCTGGACGCCTGCTGGTTCAACCCCGGCGGCCTGCCCCGCCCTGCGTCTCCCGCCATCCTGTTCGAAGTGACCACGCTCCGCCAACTGCGCGATTGGCTGGTTTAAGCGAAAGTCAGATGCCTCTATTCCCTAATTTCGACCTTTGAAATTTTTAATACAATTTCAAGGTGCCTGTTGACCCGGACCCCGATTTCCTATTTAATCCGCTTATGCAAATTGAAAGTTTTAAAGTTTTTTGCGACCTGACCGAAACTGAGAGTTTCACCAAAGCCGCCCAAATCAACGGTGTCACCCAGTCCGCCGTCAGCCAGACGATTTCTTCCCTCGAACGTCAATTCAAGGGCCTCCTCATCGAGCGCAGCAAGAAGAATTTCCGTCTGACTGCGGAAGGCGAAGTTCTCTATGATTATGCCAAGCAGATCCTGCAGACGTATGACGCGCTGCACAGCCAACTGCAGGAGATCAAGGAAATCATCTCGGGCAACATCCGCGTGGCCACCATTTACAGCCTCGGCCTGCACGTGCTGCCGCCGTACCTGAAAAAATTCCTCAAGTCCTATCCGACGGTGAATGTGCATGTGGAATACCGCCGGCACGACATGGTCTATGAGGACGTGCTGGGCAACGTGGTGGACCTGGGCCTGGTGGCATACCCGGTGCGCGATGCCAAATTGGAAATTGTCCAGATCCGCAAAGACCCGCTGGTGCTGATCTGCAACCCGCAGCATCCGTTCGCCAAATCCAAGAGCATCAAACTCAAGGCGTTGAACGGCGCCAAGTTCGTGAGCTTTGAGAAGGACATTCCCACCCGCAAAGCCCTGGACAAACTGCTCAAGGATCATGGCGTATCGGTGCAGCACGTGATGGAATTCGACAACGTCGAAACCGTCAAACGCGCGGTCGAAATCGACTCGGGCGTCGCCATTGTGCCTTACGAGACCATCCGCCAGGAAGTCACCAACCAAACGCTCGCGGCTATCAAGCTCGACGATGGTGACTACTTCCGCCCGATGGCGCTCATCCACAAGAAAAACAAGGTCCTCTCACCCGCGATCAAACAGTTTATCGCGCTGCTCAAAGAGAACCCCTAAATCATCTTTCAGGCTGAAGAGCGCCGGACTTTGTGGTCCGGCGCTTTTTATTTTTCGCTTCGCGTCGAACGCATGCGCTGATAGGCCGCCAGCGCCACTTCCCGCGAAGCATACAGGCTCGCAACGGGTTCCGGGTACCCAGTTCCCAACCGCACGCCCGCATTTCGCAGCACCTCCGGTGGCGCCGCCCAAGGCTGGTGTATCCACTTATCCGGCAGGTGCTGCAATTCGGGCACCCACCGGCGCACATACCGGCCTTCCGGATCAAATTTCTGCCCCTGGCTCACGGGGTTGAAGATGCGGAAGAAGGGCGCGGCATCCGCCCCGCACCCGGCCGTCCATTGCCAGCCAAGCGTGTTGCCCGCCAGGTCCGCATCCACCAGCGTGTCCCAGAACCAACGCGCCCCCTCCGGCCAGGGAATGAGCAGGTTCTTGACCAGGAATGACCCCGCCACCATCCGCACCCGGTTATGCATCCAGCCCGTGCTCCACAACTGCCGCATCCCGGCATCCACCAGGGGAACGCCGGTCTGCCCCCGTTGCCAGGCGCGCAACCGTTCCGCGTCCGACCGCCAGGGAAACCGCGAAAAATCCGAACGCAACGGCTGCTCGGGCGTGAATGGAAAATGGAATAGCAGGTGATGCGCGAATTCGCGCCATCCCAGTTCCGTCACGAACTGGCTGTGCTGCCACCCGGCGGGCGAAAGCCCCGCCCTGCCAGCCTGCTCCTCCACCGCCTCCCAAACCTGCCGCGGGCTGATCTCGCCAAAATGCAGGTGCGGAGACAGCCGGGACGTGCCGGGCAAATCGGGCCGGTTCCGCCCCTCGTCATAATCATCAAAGCCCTGGCTGAGAAAACGGTCCAGCTCACTCCGCGCGCCCGCCTCCCCCGGGTGCCACGCCGCCGCCAGGCCCTCCGCCCAATTGATCCGCGGCAGCAACTCAAGCGACTCCAGCGGCAGGGATCCAGCCGAACCCCGTTGCGTTGCCAGGGCCGCTGGCGGCGGCAGGGAAACGTCGCTTTTCCCGGCGGCCAGACAGGTTTTCCAGAACGGGGTGAACACCTGGAACGGCTTGCCGCTCCGGTTTTGAACGGCCCACGGCTCGCGCAGCAGCGCGGCATTGAAGCTCTCCACCTCATAGCCTTCCCCCTGGAGCACGCCCTTGATGGACTGATCACGCGCCATGATGGAAGGTTCGTATCGGCGATTCCAAACAATCCGCTTCGCCCCGGTTTGACGGCCAAGGTCGAGCAAGGCCTTCAGGGCGGGGCCGCGGCGGATGATCAGCGGCGCCCCAACCCGCTTCAGCCCGGTGGCCAGCGAGGCGAGCGAATGATGAAGCCACCAGCGCGAAGCCGCCCCGGGGGGCCACGCGCCTTCCTCCTCCGGAGACCAGATATATACCGGAACAACCGGCCCGCCACGGGAAACGGCCGCCTGCAACGCGGGGTTATCGGCCAGGCGCAGGTCCTGACGAAACCAAACCAGCGTGCCGCGCCGGCTCACGGATTTAACCTCCACAAGGCGGAGTTTAGGAAGCCGGCGAAACTGATCCACGCAAGGTACGGCAGGAGCAGTAAGCCCGCCAGGCGGCTGACCGGCCAAAACCGGGCAATGGTCAGCCCCAGCAGCCGCCACATCACCGCGATGTCTGCCAGTCCGCGCGATCTCTGGACCTCAGTTTGTGCCTCTTTCACTTGAACAATGGTAGGCCACAAACGCCTGGCCGCAAAATAGACCGGACGGTTTTGAAGGATCTGGAGCTATTTCCGCCGGTGCCGGGAGCCTGTGAGCCGGGCCCGGCACGGGGTTCAATTCACGCTGAAGCGCCTATGGCATAACGCCTTCGGATTGACGGCGCTGGCCCAATGGCACGTGGAATAATCGCCATTGAGTCCCCTGCGCGTTTTTCCGATGTTGCACCAGGCCAAAGCAGGCGGACCATTCGCTGGAGCCGGGAGTGCTGTCGTGCCGATACAAATTCCACAAGAGGGATTGGCTGGACGCCCCCGTGACCGCGTTCTTCTCGGCCCGCCAGAGCGAATACACCGGCGACCAATCCCGTTCGATCTTATGGCTTCCCGGGACCAGCGGTTCCAGCAGGGAAAGCACCTGCAGCCGCGTGCTGCCTTTGTGATCACGTTTGTGGGTGAACAGCGGCCAGGCGTCAAGGCGGCGCCGGTAAGTCTTGGCCTCAGTGTTCCGTTCAATGGTGTCTGAGTACAGGAAGAACAGGATGCGGGTGCGCTCGCGGTCCAGCGGGGCGGCTTGCGCGCGATTATACTTATAAACCGGCCAAAGATAGGTATCGCTGCGTAAAATCGGGCTGTGCGACTCACTGAAAAACGGCCACACGCGCCGGGTCGTCTTGCCGGCGCCATCAGCAAACACCACAAAGGGGTATGGGGCGTGCCACTCAACGTATTGCTTCTCCCGATCATCAATTCGTGAAAAGAACGGCCAGATCACCGTGGTGGAGTCGCGGAACGGCGAACGCAGGAGGCTGTAAAGCGGAAGCAGCGTCTGCTGCCATTGTGCGTTGGTGGTGCCTATCCCGTTCCGCTGGTTGTGAAAGAGCGGCCACCCGGCCATAAAACGGTCGTGCCCGCCCACCAGTTCGGAATCTCCCCAGTGGTTGGTCCGGTAGGTGATCTCTTTGTGCTCCGATCCCACCAGCGGCCAAAACTGCCATCCCCTCAGACCGTCTCCCTGCCGCAGGTGGAAGACCGGATAGAGGAAGTTGTCGGTAACCACGTCTTTCTTGCGGGTCTGCACGTAACCCGGAAACATGACGAAGTGTATTTCATCACGCATGAACCGGTTGAGCAGGTGACCGTAAAATGGGAAAACGGCGGTGTAGTTCTCCGCGGGATCAGAGGAGCGCTGCTGAAAGTAGAGCGGGAAAAGGGTGAACCGATTCCGGTTGGTCTCCGTTTGGGTGGCGCCTCCCGAGTAGCTGAGCAACTGAAAGAACTGCGCCCGAAACTGCTGACCGTAGCGATCATAAGTAAACAACGGGTAAAAGAAGTCGTATTCCGCCACCTCCAGGCTGGGGTCGCGCATGGCGGAGAACAGCGGCGGCAGAGCCCAGGTGCGCTCGTCTCCGCGCTGCTCCCGGAAATAGAATGGGCCGGCCGCCTCGGTCCGCTGGCCCTCGCTCAGCGTGAGATCAAAGCGGTCGTAGAAGAATCCGAAGTTGAGTTCCGCCCCGGCAGCCTGGGTTCCCCAGGGGAGCAGGCCGGCCCACATCGCGGACAACAGGACGGTCCGGAGAAAGCCTGCCGCGCGGCGGGCGACCCAGGCTGGCATGCCGTTCTGGAAATAATTAGAGTATCTGGAGCGCACGGGATTCCGTCCAATCCATGTTGCTATGACGATGCTGGATGGCAACGACGAGGTTCTGGAGACCGTTTTCATTTTGCGACCACCGCTTGTGGCTTGTCGCCACCGGGTTGCTTGTGCCCCTGGTGCCGGCCAAAAAACAGGCTCAGCAAAGCCGGCACAAACGTCAATCCGGATATCATGCAGGTGGCCAACCCCACTGACATCACAAAACCGAGGCTCTGGATGCCCCGGTGCTCAGCCAGACTCAGGCTGCCAAACCCGGCAATGGACGTCAGGCCTGAGACAATCACCGCTTTGCCGGTGCTGCGCGCCAGAATGCTGGGATTTTGTTCTTCCGCGTAGCGGTTCAGAATATGAATGCCATTCGTTACCCCAATCCCGATGACCAGCGGGAGAATCATGATATTTGCCGGGTTGAAGGGGATGCCGCGCATTCCCATGAAACCGCCCAACCATAAAAACCCAATGCCGACCGGCAGCAACGCCAGGAAAAGCGAGATCAAACTCCGAAAATGGACCAGCACCAGCAGGATGATGGCGATGAGGGAATACCGGGCAGCTTCCTCATAACTGCTCTTTAACAGCTCGGTGTAATAATAGAGTTGGACGGGAGTGCCGGTGACGTCGGGATAGACGCTCCGCACCTGGTCGATGAACTCCTTCTGGTTTTCGCGCTGCCAAACGTCCTTCCGGGGGTAAACCATGAGCAAATACTTGCCGGTGACACCCACAAAGCGGTTTCGCAGTGAGGGATTCAAATCTTCGATGCGCAGCGGGCCGCTGGTGTCCTGGTTGCGCAGGGCGGCAAAGGTGTCGCGGACGTCATTGAACAGGGCGCGTTGAAACTCGCCGAGGCGCAGGGCGGTGGCCCGCTGCGTCGCCTCATCCCCCCGCAGCAATTCGAGCCGCAGTTCGAGAATGGCCCGGCGCAACGAGAGGAGCTGTTTGTCGAGCTGCGGATCCTCTTTTTCCACCTCCATGTGAGCCAGGTCGAGGTAGGCGTAGAGAGAAAGCAGGGAGATGCTCAACTCTTCGAGCTTCACCGGGGAAGGATCCGGGTCACCAAAGGGGATGATGGACCGCTTGATGGCCTCCACAATCGGCAGCTTGCGGGGCTGATCGTCCCCCATGAACAAGCTGATGGAGTCGATGCTGGCGACCGCCGGCAGATTGGTCAACTGCTGTTCCAGGGCCATCGCGTGATGCACGTTGGTGGCGATGACGGCCCCGTAAAGCACCGATTTGGGGGTGGATTTGATCAGCTTTTCCTCCACTCGCACCGCCGGGAGGTCCGCGCTCTGCATGTTCAGGAGGTTGTAATCAAAATAGACTTTGTGAAGTTGGGTGGCGGCCAGGGCGCATAGGGCCACAATCACGGCGGCCACCGTGCCCGGGCGGCTTAGCCACAGGTTTTCCAGCCGTTCACGGCGATCCAAAGCGTCCCCTTCCCGGTGGTCAATCACGTTCTGGCGGCCTCTTAACAGCAGCACGGGCAGCAGGGTCAGCATCGGAACCAGGCAGATCAACAAACCGCCACCGCAAATGATGCCCATTTCCTGGATGCCGCGGAAGCTGGTGAACGCCATGGCCAGGAACGCGCCGGCCGTGGTGAGGCCGCCCGTCAGAATGCCCTGGCCGGTATAGACCATGGCCGTGCGCAAGGCCTGCTCCTCCGTGGCCCCATGCCGCATCTCCTCCTCATACCGGGAGATGAGATGCACCCCGTAATCGATGGCCAGCCCGATGAGAATCGGCACAAACGTAATGGTAAGAATGTTGAGATGGCCCACGGCCAGCGTGGCGAACCCGAGCGTATAAGCGATCCCCACCAACAGACAGATCGTGGCCTTGACGGGGCGTCCAGTCTCCTGGAAACCGTAAATGAAAATCAGCGCGCAAAGAATCAGGGCGGCAATGCTGGCGACAATGGTATCTTTCTGGGACTGCGCCATTTCATCGATTTCGAGAATGGGCTCTCCGGTGATGCCCACCGCCAAACCAGGCACTTCCCGGCGGACTTCTTCCACCAGTTCGCGGAGGCGGTCCACCGCCGCGCCATTCAACTCTTCCCGCTGCGCCTGCGCGGTGACCAGGTAAATGCGGCCCTCGCCAAACGTCACATAAATCTGCTGCTCCGCGTTCTCGCCGGCGTCAAACAGCGCGGTAACGCCCGGGGAGGGGGGCAGGCCGGAGCGTTTCAGGCTGCCCGCGCCCTGTCGCACAATGCGCTCCAAAGCCGGCAGGGCCTTGACGAGCGACTCGTTTTCCGGGTTGGCCTCGCGTTTGGCGCCGCGAAACTCGGCGTTGATCAGGTTGAACAAAGACACCAGGTTCGTGGTGCGGCTGAACTTCTCCAGAAAGGGCTTGAAATCAACCAGGGTGCGCTGAAGCTCGCGCAGATCGGGTTCCGGAACCAGCAGGAGGGCCTTGGCGCCCAGCATCTTCAAATCACCCTTGAAGAAGACGTTGTTGAAGATGTTGGTTTCGGCCTCCAGGCGCGCGCCCAACCGCTCCACAAATTGCCGGTTTTTCTCCTGGTTTTCACTCTCCACCACCACCACGAGGTCGTCCTGCGTGGGAAACTCCTTTTTGAAACGGAGAAAATTCTGGTGATACTTCTTGTCGGCCCCCACCAGGTTGTTCCGGCTGGTATCAAACTGGAGACTGGTGATGGTGTAATAGACGGCCAGCCCGCACAAAATGATGTGGGGATACAAGAAAAGCCGCCGCCGCCGGCATATGACCCCCGCCAGCCAGCCCAACCCCCGTGCTACCGGGTTGTTTTCCGTGAGCGGCTTAATGTTCATTGGCGGACCACGAATCGAGCGAGTTCAAGATCGGGAAGTTGCCGCTCAGGCCCTGGCGGTATCTTCCGGGAACTCGGCATTCGCGTAAACTTCCTTCACGTCATCGTGGTCTTCGATCGCTTCAATCAGCCGGTTGACCACCGAAGCCGCTGGTTCGCCGGACAAGGGCACCGTTACGCTGGGAATGAAGGTCACCTCCGCGACGGCCGGCTTGATGCCCTTCGCTTCGATCTGCTTGTGAACCGCTTCAAATTGCCCGGGTTCGGTCAGGATTTCATAGCCCTCTTCGTCCGCCTTGAAATCCTCAGCCCCGGCTTCCAGCGCCAGCTCCATGAGTTGATCTTCGCTGGCGGCTTCGCGCGGCACGATGATCTGGCCTTTGCGCTGGAACAAACGAGTCACGGAGCCTTGCGTGGCGATGCTCCCTCCGGCTTTGGTGACCAGGCTCCGGATTTCCGAGGCCGTGCGGTTCCGATTGTCGGTGCTGATTTCCGCCAGAATGGCGACGCCATGCGGCGCGTAGATTTCGTAGGTCAGGTCCTCGAAAGTGGCCGCTTCCCCGCCGCCGGTGCCCTTTTTGATCGCGCGCTCGATGTTTTCATTGGGCATGTTGGCGCCGCGGGATTTGAACAGCGCCATGCGCAAACGCGGGTTCATATTGGGGTCGCCCCCGGCCAGTTTTGCGGCAATGGTTATTTCCTTGCTCAACTTGGAAAAAATCTTGCCGCGCTTGGCGTCCAGCGCTCCTTTGAAATGTTTGACCTTTGCCCATTTACTGTGTCCTGCCATAAGCGTAATCAGTTACAAAAAGTATGCCGGGTCCTCAAGCGTTCTGCTCCACATAAACCGCCGTGCCGTAACAGAGCACCTCGGTGATGCCCGCCCCGATCTCTGTGGCATCATAGCGCACCCCGATCACGGCGTTGGCCCCCAGTTGCCCCGCATGCGTCAACATCTGGTTGAATGCGTCCTCCCGGGTGCGCTCGCACAAGGACGTGTAGAGGGAAATGTTCCCCCCCACCAGGCTCTGCAAACTCGCACCAATGTTCCCCACAATCGATCGCGACCTTACTATAATGCCGCGCACCACGCCCAGCGACCGCACAATGCGATAGCCGGGCAGATCAAATGTTGTGGTTGTCAACGGATGTGTCTGGGCCATAAACCGTCCGGCATTGAACACCACCCGGGGCCGGAGAAAAAGGCAAAACTGCGCCCAGCACGAGGCCCACGCCCAGTCCTGACCGCGGCCATCGGGCGTGTCATGCCGCATTCTCCCACCGACCCGTTTCTGTTCCCGCTTGATTCTTTTCTTAGCGCCTTTGTTGTTCAATCCCCCCTCTCTTTGCGCCGGCCGTGCTCGACCGCACCCACCTATGGGCGAACCCCGTTAGCGAGGCCCAGTCCTGACCGCGGCCATCGGGCGTGTCATGCCGCATTCTCCCTCCCACCCGTTTCTTTTCCAGCTTGATTCTTTTCTTAGCGCCTTTGTTGTTCAATCCCCTTCTTTCTGCGCCGGCCGTGCTCGACCGCACCCACCTATGGGCGAACCCCGTTAGCGAGGCCCAGTCCTGACCGCGGCCATCGGCGGTTTCACGCCGCATTCTCCCATCCTGCACCATTTCTGTTCCATCTTGATTCTTTTCTTAGCGCCTTTGTTGTTCAATCCCCCCTCTCTTTGCCCCAGGCTACTCGACCGTAGGGGGCACCGGGCGGCGGGCAAAAAAAATTGAACTCTCATCCAACTTGCCAGCCAGTTAGTCTGGGGGTCCGGTGCAGCTTAGGCGGAAAAAGGGAGGAGGCCGGTTCGCGCTCAATAATCTTGGCTTGACCGATTCCGGTCAGGCACAATGCGTCCGCCATTATGATTCCCTGCCCCATCGACATCCCGCTCTCGGAAGATCATTCGCTGCCTGCGCATAGCCAGCGTTGGAACAAGCCCGTTATAGGAATGTTGGCTTGTCTGTTTCTCCTGGCGGTGCTGATGGGGCCGCCACCGGCCACCGCGGTGACCCTGGCGAACCATGGCAAGGCTTCAGCGACCATCGTGCTCTCGACCAATGCCTCAGTCGCCGAACGCACCGCCGCCTCCGAATTATCGAGCTACCTGGGTAAAATCAGCGGCACCGAGTTCAAAGTTGGACCCGAAACCCAGGCGCTTTCCGATGGCGCGCGGGTGTTTGTGGGCCCCACCGAATTTGCCCGCCGCCTTGGGCTAAGAGCCGAGACGCTGGGACCGGAGGAATGGATCATCCGCACGGTCGGCAATGATCTGGTGATTCTGGGCGGCCCGCCGCGTGGGACCATATATGGCGTGTACCACTTTTTGGAGGACGTCCTCGGAGTGCATTGGTGGAATCCGTTCGAGGAAAGTGTGCCCCGGCGCGGGACCGTGCGCATCGGCAAGCTGGACTTGCGCGGCAAACCGCTCCTCCAATACCGCGACATTTATATGTTATATGGCCGCGATGGCGGCCGGTTTGCGGCGCGGAACCGGCTCAACCGCGATGGTGATTCCGGCATTGTGGGACGGTATGGCGGGTGCCGCGATTATGGCCCGCCCTACCATGTTCACACGTTTAATCTCTACTTCCCGCCGAAGGAGTATTTCGCGTCCCATCCCGAGTGGTATTCCCTGCTGCACGGAAGACGCGTGGCCGATGGCGGCCAGCTGTGCCTCACGCAACCGGATTTGCGCCGGGCTTTCCTGGCCAAATTGCTCAACTACATCGAGGTCTCCTGGGCGGCCGCCAACGCCTCAGGAACGCCACCGCCATTGGTCTTTAGCGTCTCGCAAAATGACTGCCTCAACCCGTGCCAGTGCGGCAACTGCCAGGCCATCGCGCGCGCGGAGGAGTCGGAATGCGGACCACTGCTCGACTTTGTTAATTTCCTGGCGGATGGGGTCAGGGAGAAACACCCCGAGGTTTACCTCGACACCCTCGCCTACCAATACACCCAGCAGGCCCCGAAAACCATCCGCCCACGGGACAACGTCATCGTGCGGCTGTGTGACACAGAGTCCGACCCGAGCCAACCCATCACCGCGGCGGCGAATTCGGCGTTTCGACAACATCTCTCCCGGTGGGCGCAGCAGGCCCGGAACCTGCGAGTGTGGGACTACGCGGTCACCTTCTCAGATCCCCTCGGGATGCCGATGCCCACCGCGCAAACTTACGGACCAGACTACCGGTTTTACGCGGCCCACCACGTCGAGGGGGTCTTCACCGAGTTGGAGTTTAAAATCCTGGCAGACATGCGAGACTTCAAAGTCTGGCTGATGATGAAGCAACTGGAGGATCCGCAAGCCGATTACCAGCACCTGGTGAGGATCTTCACCGATGGCTTTTACGGACACGCCGGCAAATACATTAGGCAATATCTCGCAGAGTTGGAAAAGGAAGCCGCAAACCTCCGAACCCACTGCGATTGGAACTCGACGCCGCAGTCCCTTACCTATCTCAACCTGGGTTTCATCGGCCGCGCGCAGCGTCTGTTCAACCGGGCGGAAAAAGCGGTGAGCGACGATGCGACCTTGCGGCGCCGCGTGCGCCATGCGCGGCTGCCACTCGACCGGGCGAGTGTCATCCTCTATCCCCGGTTGATGTCGGATTGGCTGGCGCTGGGCAAACCGGCCGGACTGGCGCCGCCGGATCGTGAGTCAACCTCGCGGCGGGTTCTGGACACCCGGCACACGCAAGCCCGGCTGCGGCTGCCCGAGTCCGAGCAGGCATCGGAACAGCAACATGCGGAAGCGGAAATGCGCCGCTACAACTCGGTGCCGGCCTCCCTGGCGTTACCGGAAAAATTCCGCGCATTGCCAAAAGGAAGTGTCCACGACTACCTCGCTACGATGACCAGGAACTGGGCGGATGTCGCTAAGGTCATCAAGGATCCCGAAGCGGAGACCGGGATCGCCAACAAACTCGACCTCTCGGCGGATTACGTGGAGGGCGCCGGGAAATATGTGTTGCCGATGCCCTGGGGGCTTTATGGCACCGTTGACAAGAAATCGCTCGGGGGAATTCCCATCAAGGCCGGGGATATCACGGGGCCAGGCTACCACTGGCACCGGATGGGCACTTTCCCCATCGCGCCCGGATACTACGCCTACTTCTTCTGGAGTTGGATCATCCAGGTTGAGGTGGGCAATGCCTTCGAGCCGACGGCGCCCGAGCGGCAATTCGAGGTGTGGGCGCGGATCAAATTCGAGGGCCCGCGTTTCCCGCATGCCCGGCCCGGAGAAAAGAACGCCATTTATGTGGAGCGGCTGGTCTTGGTCAAGTCATCCAGGTAACTATCGCCACGCCGATTTCCACGGCTCATGATATGGCAAATCGCTCCCGGATATTAGACTCGCATTTTGC
>JBBQYD010000088.1:0-13167 GCA_038209025.1 Verrucomicrobiota bacterium
CCGGGGCTCGAAGCGCTCTATTTTGAGCAGGGGAAGCGTACGTGGCGCCACGGGTTGCCGCCCATGAATTATCCAACCCATTGCACCGCGCACCTGATCGGGGTAACGGGCGAGCGTTTGACGGAGGTGTCCTGCATTGGCTGGGGGGATGGCGATCCTATCACGAAGGACAACGCGTACAACAATCCGTTCTGGAACGAGACGGCGCAGTTTAAAACCAGCAAAGGCAATACGATGGGCGTTGAAGTCTGGTGGCGGGGAGCCCAACGAGGCGGCGAGCGCGCCAACTGGTATGGCGACAAAATGAGCTTTTTCTGCGCCGATCCGGATCACAACCCCAAGCCGGTCCCCACCATTGTCCGCGCGGCGGGCCAAAAGGAGAAGGATGAGGGCGGCTTCGAACGCCAGCTCGCCGTCTTCGAGGAATACCAGGTGCCCGAGTGGTGGAAGACGGACATGCTGCCCGAGCCGCTCCGTCACGATAGCGGCC
Organism: Verrucomicrobiota bacterium; assembly: GCA_038209025.1. Taxonomy (GTDB): domain Bacteria; phylum Verrucomicrobiota; class Verrucomicrobiia; order Limisphaerales; family UBA8199; genus JBBQYD01. The sequence goes on from JBBQYD010000088.1 coordinate 491, forward strand.
ACCATGGCTCGCATACGTTCATCACGCACGAGTTTATTGATTCCCTGGTGAAGGGCCGCAAGCCGGCGGTGGATGTCTATGAAGCCGTCGCCTTCACGGCTCCCGGCATCGTCGCTCATCAATCCGCCCTTAAAGGGGGCGAGCGGATGAAGGTTCCCTCGTTCGATCCAGCGGTGAAGAGTTGAGAGGCAAGAGCGGTCTTCGGACAATCAATGAAAAGCCAATTCGCACCCCCGGGGAGGCGAATTGGCCGCGGGCTTGAAGCGCCTCCTGGCAGCGCATGATACACCGAATCGATATCATCCTCTTCGCCGCTTACCTGGTGGCAAACATTGCCTTGGGCCTCTGGGTCGCGCGGCGAAAAGCGGGCGGCACGCGCGGCTACTTTCTCGCTGGCGACCGGCTGCCATGGTATGCCATTGGCGGGTCGATCATTGCCGCCAATATCAGCACCGAACATTTCATCGGGATGATCGGCGTGGCCTACGCGGTTGGCTTCGTCGTGGCTCAATGGGAGTGGGGGAACTGGTTCACCTTTTCCGCGCTGATTTGGGTGTTTCTGCCCTTCTACATGCGGGGCGGTCTTTACACGATGCCCGAGTTCTTGGAGCGGCGCTACAATCCTACCTGCCGTTATCTTTTCGCCGTCTGCTCCCTAGTGCTCTGGATCATTGCCCAGATGGCGGTGGTGATGCTGGCCGGCGGCAAGGCCATGAAGGGCATGTTTGGCATCGATGAAACCGTCACCATCATCACCCTCGCGCTGCTCGCCGGCAGCTACACCATTTATGGCGGGCTGATATCGGTCGCCTGGACCGATTTTCTTCAGTTCGTCGTCATGATGCTCGGCGGGTTAATCGTCACCATCATCGGATTGGACCGGGTTGGCGGGCTGAGTGGCCTGATGCTCGCCGAGCCGGAGAAGTTCAAAATCATCTATCCCATCACGGACAAGGAGTATCCATGGTTCGGCGTATGGACCCTCTTCCTCTCCATAGGGGTCTGGTACAACTGTACGAATCAGTTCATTGTTCAACGCTGCCTTGGCGCGCGCAGTGAATGGGATGCGCGCATGGGAGTGGTTTTCGCCGGGTTCATGAAGATTCTCCTGCCGCTGCTGGTGGTGGTCCCGGGGATTGTCGCATTCAAGCTTTTTCCCAACCTGGCCGACAAAGACCAGGCTTTCCCCTACCTGGTCCGCGAGTTGGTCCCGGCCGGCCTGAGCGGGATCGTTATGGCGGGGCTCGCCAGTGGCATGCTCTCGCACGTCAGCTCCGTGCTTAACTCGTGCAGCACGGTTTTTACCATGGACCTTTACAAGCCCTTTTTCGGCCGGAACCAATCTGAACAAGCCCTGGTCCGCGTTGGCCGGGTAAGCGCGTTTACAATCCTGGTGATCGCGACCCTGCTGGCGATCTGGTTCAGCCATCGGCAACTGGGCGTGTTCATTCTGATTCAAAATGTCGGCGCCTGGGTCGCCGCGCCAATCGCGGCGGTATTCCTGTTGGGCGTGCTCTGGAAACGCACCACGGCTGCGGCCGCCACGTTTGTCCTGATCTTCGGTTTTCCTTACACCGCCTTTGTCGAATACTACCTTTTCAAGCACGTTTCCTGGCTGCTGCCCTTCGACAATTGGCTTAACCGCACGTTTGTGGTGTGGATTACGTCGATGTTTCTGCTGGTGGTGGTGTCTTGGTTCACTCGCCCGCCGCGTCCCGAACAGGTTAAGGGACTCATCTGGTCTTTGGACGCCGCCAAACTGCCGCCTTCGGAGCGCGAGCGGAACCGAGGGATTCGCAACCTCTTTCTATGGTGGTGTATATTTGTGGGGGCCATGGGGTTGCTGTACGCGTTTATGATCTGGTTCCAGTTTTGGGGGCCGGCATCCGCCGGCAAACCCTAACCCGGCCTGCCTGAACACGGGAAACGATTTATGAAAAGCTCTCGACCCAAGAACACTCTAAAGCTGCGAGTTCCGCGACTGAAAGCCAGAGGCAATGGAGCCTCGCGGGTGGCCGGGGGACGCTCCACATCCACGTGGCTGAGGGACCGCGCCGCGAATGGCCATCAGGGACGGCCCAAAGTCGGGCTGTTGGCGTTGACGCTGGAAATGTACGAGGTGATGGCTCCCAAGCTGCGCGGCTCGCGGGAAGCGTGGCTGCGCAAATCTGTCATTCCAAACCTGGCATCACAGGTGAGCATCGACTTCACCGGGGCGGTATTCCGCCGCGAGGATATTGAAAAGACCATTGCCGGGTATGAGGCGGGAGGTGCGGACGCGCTGTTGATTGTAATGGCCACGTACTCGCCTAGCCAACTAAGTTTGCCCGCTCTCACGCGCACCCGCCTGCCCATTCTTATCTGGAACACCCAGGAACTGCGGGCTGTGGACCGGACTTTCACCGTGGCCAGCATGATAGATAATCATGGGGTTCACGGGACCCAGGACCTGGCTAATGTACTCGTCCGGAGCGGCGTGCCGTTCCATTACGTAACCAGCCCCGATGACGATTCCGCGGCGCTCCAGGAAATGGCCGACTTTTTCTTTGCCGCCGCCGCGGTGAACCGGCTGCGGTCCGCTCGGATCGGCAGCCTCGGTTACCCGTTCCCCGGGATGGGAGATTTCGCGGTGGACTCGACTCACCTGGCCGCCACGCTGGGGTGTTCGTGGATCAACCTGGGGGTTGAGGATTTTATCCTGCGGTGTGGGGCGGCAACCGCGGCGGAGACTTCCCGGCTGATGGCGGAATACCGGGAACTCTATGAGGTTGGGCCGCAGGTCACGAGAGAGGACTTGCGCTGTGCCGCGCGGGCGGAAGTTGCGGTGCGGGGGATGATCCTGGATAATCGTCTGGATGCCCTTACCTACCAATTCATGGCCTTCGGCGAGGATGAACGCAGCCCCACGCTGCCATTCGTTGCGGTGAGCCGGTTAATGGCGGAGGGTGTCGGCTTCGGCGGGGAGGGCGACCTGATTGCGGCGGCCGCCACCACCTTTTTCAACTGGCTCAAGGCACCGGCCACTTTCTCTGAAATCTTCACCATAGATTTCACCGGCGAGAGCCTGTTCTTCAGTCACATGGGTGAAGCCAATGTGGCCATGGCCCGGCGCGACCACAAAGCGCCTCTGGTGGTCCGCCCGACACCCATCACCCGAACCCGAGGGCGGCAGTTGGCGCTGGCGTGCGGCCTGGACCCCGGGCCGGCCACCTTTGCCGCTCTGACACTGGGCGCGGGCGGCAGGTGGCGAATCATTTCATCCTCGATGGCGATCGAGGATTTTGGCCCATTGCCCGATTTTTTTGTGCCGATGTTTAAACTCAAACCCTTGTCGGGGGATGTCAGGCGGTTTTTGACCGCGTATGCGACTGCCGGGGGGCCGCACCACAACGCCGTCATGTTCGGCGATGCGCGGGCGAGGCTGCGGTTTGCCGCAGGCCTCATCGGGGCGGAGCACGTTGAGATTTGAGATATGATTCTTGGACTGGACCTGGGCACGACGAACATCAAGGCGCTCGTAACCGACTTTTCGGGAGAGCGACTGGCCCAGGGATCCTGCCCGGTTCAGTTGCTGCTCCAAGGGGCGGATGGCGTGGAGCAGGACCTCGAGGAGATTTGGGCTGCCACTCTGACGGCGATTAAACAAGCCGTTGAATCAGTGGAGCCGACTGCCATCCAGGCTATTGGGGTTTCCAGCCAGGGAGGCGCGCTCCAATTCACGGACGCCCGGCACCGGCCGGTGGGCCGGGTCATCAGTTGGCTCGACCAGCGCGGACGCCCTTTTGATGACGCGATGACAAACGAACTGGGCGAAGACTGGTTCATTGAGCGCATTGGTCACAGACGAGCCGGGCTGGCCATCGGGCAGTTGCTGCGTATGCGGAGTGAACGCCCTTCCCAGGTGGCAATGCCAAACCGGGTTGGCTTTGTGGGCGACCTGGTTGTTCAGCGTCTCTGTGGCGAGGCTGGACACGATGGCACCTCCTGCGGATTGACCGCCCTCTATGAACCGGCTCAGCGATGTTATTCCGGGGAGGTGTTGGAGCGCTTGGGAATGGCCCCGGAGCAATTTCCACCCTTGTTTTCTCCACGTTCCGCCGTGGGCGGTTTATTGCCGTCGGTGGCTCGCGAGACGGGGCTGCGTGCAGCCATCCCGGTATCGGCGGCCATCCATGATCAATATGCGGCCGCGCTGGCGACCGGTGCCGTGCGCACCGGGACGGCGATGGTTGGAGCCGGGACCGCCTGGGTATTCCTCGCCGCGACCGAATCGATGTCACGTCCGGCTACTGCCCTGGGGTTGTCATGTCACCATGTGGTCGATGGCCTTTGGGGGCAAATCGTTTCCCTGGGGAACGGTGGGTCCGCATTATCCTGGGCGCTGAAATTGACCGGGTGGGAGAATCGGAGCGCCCGCGAGGTTGACGAGTTGCTTGATTCCATCCCCCCGGGGAGCGAAGGTCTGAGGTGCTGGCCATTCCTGGCGCCTGGCGGGGCCTCCGGCCTGGGCGCCAGCACCGCGGGCAGATTGTCTGGCCTGCGGCTTTCACACGGTCCCGGCCATGTCATTCGGGCGGTGCTTGAAGGACTGGCCTTTGAACTCATGCGACATTTGGATTTTATGCGCTCCGCGGGGTTGCCGGTCGAACGCCTGGTTTTGGGCGGAGCGGCAGCCGTCAGACGCCCGACCCCGCAAATAATCGCTGCCGTGACGAGACTCCCGCTGTCATGTGGCTCCGGTGCGGGGAGCCCGCTGGGTGCGGCGATCATCGCGCGCGGGTTGGTTGAACCCGCCACTCCGCTCCAGGTCCTGGCCCAGGAAATGGCCCCGGTGGGCCAACCTGTCGAGATTGGGCCTGAGGCCGCGTTCTATCGGGAGGAGTTCAGCAATTATCTTCGATCTCTGTCCCTTGTCACTTCATGAAAGCCGTTCATCTCCATCATGTTTATGATTACACCCCGGTGGATCGGGCCTTTTGGGATGAGCATTTCGAGCAGTGGCTGCCGCAGCGGATCATCGACGCGCATACGCATGTTGTGGCCCCCCACTTTCGCCGGGAGCCAATGACGGAAGCCATGCGCCGCCAATACTGGGTCAACGAAGTGTTTGAGCCCATCGACGCTCCCTCGGCTGAACGGTGTTACCAGACCGTTTTTCCCAACCGGCGTGTGAGTTGTGTGGCGTTTGGGATGCCCGACCTGGATTTTGACCTGGACGGCGGCAACGCGTACGTTCAGCAGGCGAGCGATCAACGTGGCTGGCACAGCCTGGCAGTCATCCGGCCGCAATGGCCATCGGAGAAGATCGCCGCGCTGCTCGATTTGCCCGGAGTCATCGGTCTAAAGCCGTACTACTCGCTGATCAGCGCAAACCGGGAAACGCGGGACGCCCATCTGGAGGCGAGCATTTTTGATTTTCTGCCGCACCACGCGCTTGAGTTGGCGGACGCCCGGCACGCCTGGGTCACGCTGCATGTGCCCCGGGCGGACCGTCTTGGTCACCCGGAAAACCTCCGCGAGGTGCGCGAGCTTCGCCGCCGCTACCCCAATATCGTCCTGGTGATAGCGCATCTGGGTCGTTGCTACACCGAGGCTCATGCGCTGGAAGCCTTGCCGCAGTTTGCCGATGATCCCGGGTTGTACTTCGATTCCTCCGCCGTTCTCAATCCGGATTCGCACCGCGTGGCGCTGGAGCATCTTGGGCCGGAACGAATTCTTTACGGCTCGGACAACCCGGTCATGTACATGCGCGGGCGCCGCCAGTATCATGACCGCACGTATCTCAATCGCACCAGCCACCCCTTCACGTTCAACCGCGATCGTGAGCCGCCGGGTATCGAAGCCGGCTACACGCTCTTCATGTATGAAGATATTTATGCCATCAAACAGGCTTGCGCCAGGCTTGGCATCACTGACCGACGGCAGATCGAAATGATTTTCCACGACAATGCCGCCCGGCTCATCCAAAGTGTTGTCGCTCGCAAAACCGGGTATTTGCACCGTCAGAAACCATGAAAACATCGAGCTCTGAAATGGAGGGTGTCGGAAATTTGAGGATGGCCAGGCCTACCCGGTTTTCGAGGGTTGTGCTATCCCTGGAGGACCTGTGCGGCAAGGAGTATGTTGAGTCTGTTTGCGACAACCGGGCTCAGCTCACTGGCGAGGACCGGGGAGACTTAGGGCGGATAGCCGCCGAGCGAGTTGATTTTTTTCCGGAGGCTTTTCAACGGCGGTTGATAGAGTTGCTGCCTCGCGTGGGGCAGCCGGTGGGCGCCCGGTTGGCGGTTTCTCCGGTTGGGGCCGCCACCCGGCGGTTTGCCGGGCACTCGAAGCCCGCCATGGCTCCGCTGGGTGCGCTGGGCTGCTTCCGGGTCGGCGAAGATGGCAAGCTCTACCTCATTACCAAAAGCGAGCATTACCACGCCCCACTTGGCCACTCCTTCCCGGGATACGGTCTGATCGAACGGGCTCGACGGCTGGGGATCCCCAATGCCACCCACAACAACACCCGCGGTTTCATCACACGGAAGCTTGAGGAGGAACTGGTCTGTCAGGCCAATGGTGTGGATGCTTCAGATGCGGGAGCGCTCAACGGGGTGCTGTCATCCTCGTCTCCTGAAGTCGTGAATCGCGTCTTGAACCTTGAGACCGGCAGCCTGGCGGTGGAGGCGGCCCTCAAATTGGTCCTGGCCCGTTTCTACCGGTCCGACCTGGACGAGCCACCGCCCAAATACAGCGGTCGCACCCCCGTCCTGCTGGTCATGGGGAACGACGATGGCGGGCTGAAAGCCAATTACCACGGGACGACCATGCTCACCCAGGTGATGCGAGGAATGTGGCCCGAGCTTGCCGCCTGCCTGCGGGAGCGGGGATTCCGGGTGGTCCCCATCCGGCCCAACAGCCGGCCTGACCTGGAAGCCGCTTTTCGCGATTTTGATCAAGGTGACTTGAAAATAGCGGGATTCTTTCATGAAATCGTCATGATGAACTATGGCGGGCGGCTGCTCTCGCGCGAGTTTCTCCATCGCGCCTATGAACTGTGCCGCTGTCATGACGTGCCCCCCATTGCCGATGAGATCCAATCCTGTTTGTGGGCGCCGGGGCTTTTCATGTTTCGCGAATACGGGCTGCGCCCCGCCTTTGTGGCGATTGGGAAGGGTTTTCCCGGGGGTGAATACGCCGCCTCGCGCCTGCTGTTTAGCGCCGCCTATGACTGCCTGCCTCAATTCGGCGCCCTGGTTACCAATGGCCAGGAGGAGTTGGCTGGGCTGGCGTACCTGGTTACCATGCGGTGGGCCACCGCCAATGCCGGAATTACGCGCGAGGTCGGGGAGTATTACGAAGACCGGCTGCACCAACTGGCGCGGGAATATCCTCAATGGATTTCGGCTGTTGACGGCAGGCTGCAGATGTCCTGCCTGAGCTTTGCGGAGAATCAAAGTGCCACCGGCTTTGCTCGAATCCTGGTGGAACGTGGCCTGGATGTGAGTGTGCAATCCTATAAGGCCGACTGCCCTCCAACCATGCTGACGAAACTGCCGCTCATCGCCGGGTTTGAGGTGGTGGATTTCGTGGTTGATCAGATGCGGGCCGCCTTGTTCCAGATGCGGGGGAATCCGGCGATTCCGGCAGGCGCAAAAAATCATTCCATCCAGGGCGCGTGACGACTATGCTGCTGGCGTGCCTGTTGGTGCATTGAATGACGAGCGGGTTGCGCACGCGGGAGTTCGACTGAACTCCATCGGGAGAATTCGCGGGCTGCGCGCCTTCGTGCCCGGGCAATTCTTCCCATGACTCCATTTTCAGCCACCCCATCGCATTCTGAGCTTTCGCTGGGCCAGCGCCTCCTGGGCCGAACGCCAGTAATCATCTTCCTCGTATTGCTGGTGCCGGGTCTGACGGCCGTTGGCTGGCGTGCCTTCACGCGGGTCGAAGCGCGGAAGACTCAGGCGCGTGCCCAAGCCGTGGCGCATGCGGCGGCCCTGAAAATGGAGTTGGATCAGGCGACCACGGCGGTGGAAGCCCTGGCAGCCATGGCCGGGCAAGGCGTTGCGTCCGTTGGCGCCTTCGAGAAGTCGGCCTCCCAACTGCTCCTCTCGCGCCCCGGTCTGGCCACTCTGGAATGGCAGCCGGGGGGCATCCTGAGCGGCATCGTGCCGCGAGCGGGAAACGAACGGGCACTCGGACAAAACCTGCTGAAAGAGCCGGCTCAGCGCAACGCCGCCTACGCGGCGATTCAAGGGCGCGCGCTGTTGGTGATCGGGCCCATCCCCATGCATCGGGGCGAGTTCGGCTTTGTGGCGCGCATGCCGGTCTTCGTGCGAGGCCGGGATGGACGGGAAAGCTTTTGGGGTTTTGTTACGGCGTCATTACGCCTGCGGGATATGCTGGGGCGATCAGAACTGGACGGGCTCTGGGCGCGCGGTTACGAGTACCGGCTCTTTATTCCGAAATCCAACACGCACAAAGCGTTGTCGGTGGCGGGCCGGGGCGGCTCCTCCATGGCCGATGCTCTGCAAGAGCCGATTCGCGCCTTTAACCTGGAGTTGCGCCTGGCTTTGCAGCCGCGCGGCGGATGGTTTGGGTTGTCCCAGATGGCGCTTCAATTGCTCTGGGTGGTGCTGTCAGCCGGCTTGGTGGCCTTATTGGCGGCGCTGCGGGAAGAGCGTCACGATACCCGGGCACTGTTGTCTGAATTGGGCAGGAAGCTGAGCCGCGAGACTTCCGAGAAAACGCAGGCCCAGGACGAGTGTCGCACGGCCAAAACCGAAACTGCGGCCCTGCAAAGCGAGCTCACGAAAAGCACGACGGCGCTTCGATCTGCTGAAACCACCCTGAGCGAACTGCAAAAGCAATTCGAAGGCATGCTGGCGGCCTCCCGCGAGGTGGAGGAAACCTCCCAACAGAAACTTGGGGAGGCGGAGTCCATCGTCACAGAGTTACAGAAACGTCTCAACGAGCAGGCGCGTGTCGCGGGCGAACTGCTAAACGGGAACCAGGCGGGCCTGCGCCAGGCCCGCGCCGAATTGGACCAGGCCCGCAAGGAGGTAACCCAGGTGCGCAGTCAATTGGAAGCCAGCGACCTTCAGGCCAGGAAATCCGCCGATGCGGCCAGCCGGCAACGCGAGCGTGACCAGTCTGCCATCGCCGGCTTGCAGGCCAAATTGGAGACCCTCGCGGCCGCGGCGCGAACAGAGGCTGAGGCCCAAGCCCGCAAACTGGAGCAGGCCGGGCATCGCATCCGCGAGTTGGAAGCCCTGGCCGTATCCACAACCGCAGCTCAGGCCCTACCGGCCGAGGCGCCTGCAACTCTTGAGGTTTCGCAGGCTTCCCCGGAACCTGAGCCACCTGATGGTCAGGCTGCACCTTCGTCCGAGCCCCAGCATGAGGCGGATGTTTCAATCGTTTCTGAAGAGCGCACATCAGAAGCCGACCTAGTGCCAGCATCGGAGACCGTTGCCGCCGACGCCCCGGCTGCCGTGCCGGAAGCCGTCGAGGTGTCTCAAAGCCCGAATTTCTCAACCACGGTCGTGCTGGAGCCCGAAACGCCAAAGCCGGGACCGGGCAGCCCCATCGTGCTGGAGTCGGTGGAGACCGTCAGTTTGCCGCCGGTGCTGGCGGAACCAGCGGCCGGAACACCCAGCGCTGGAAAGATCATCAAGAAACGAAAAGCGCGGCGTGACCTGCAGATTGATTTGTTCGAGGCTGCCGCTCCCGCGCCGGAAAGTCCGGCGGCGGCCGGTGAGCCTGTCCTGCCAGAGACTGCGCCGTCGATGGCTCTCCTGGAAAGCTCATCCCCGGAGCCAGCCGAGACTGAACTCGGACGGAGCGCCGCGGAATCTGCGGAAATGCTGGCGGCTGCCAGCGACGAAGCCAGCGTTGTCACCGCGAGTTTGCCGGTGACGGAACTGGAGGGTGGGGAGGCCGAGAAAGCCGACTCGGAGAGTTCCGCCGCTGAGGAACCGGTTGAATTTCCCGCCGTTCCCGGGCTGGCGTTACCTGAGGGACTGGCTCTCGCGGATGGCGACTCCACGAAATACCTCAAGGCGCTGCAGCATTTTGCCGCGCACTACCGCAAGGCGCCGGAGAAGATTCGGGACTCCATGGTGCAGGGCGACACGCCCTCGGCCGAACGCGCGCTCAATGGTCTGAAGGTTGCGGCAGGAGAAATCGGTGCGGTGGTGTTGCGCGAAGCCGCAGGCAAATTGGACCAGGCGATGCACGGGGAGTCTGAGCCGGCTGAGGTGGAGTTTCTTTGGCTGGAGGTTGACAAAAACTTGCGAGAATTGCTGGTGGGGTTGAAACCGCTTCTGGAAACTCCCGAGGAGCCTGCCGCGCGGGTTCGTCCAGCGGCTTCACGGCTGAAGGTGGATCTCGGACAACTGCGCAAGGCGGTTAATCAAATCCTGCCGTTGCTGACGGACCAGGACCCCGGGGCCAAGGATTGCTTCAAGGACAATCGGTCCGTGTTTCGCCCCGCGTTTGCCCCCGAAACATTCGAGGAATTCGAGCAGGCCATGAAGAAAAACAATTTTGAGCTTGGACTTGAGCTCTTGAAGAAAGCAGCCAAAAAGCACGGGATAACCTAGGGGCGCCGGTGAAAAGGGAGCAATTGATGGCATGCCTGCTTCTATGCGTCCCTGGTCAGAAGAAGAATTCCTGACGGACATTTAAGAAACGTCCGGCTCAGCCTTCCCCACCCGGCAACGCGTTCTGAGCCCGGGAATTTCCTCAGTTCCTCATACAGCGTATGAAGCTTTTCTCATTAAGTATGAAGATTCCGGGTTGCGCAACCGGGGCTTTAGCGGCTAAGCTGGGGAGGTTGGATGGAACAAACGGCTTATGCATTTGCCCGACGGTTTTCTGGATGCCAAGACGGCGCTGCTCTCAACGGGAGCCGCGGCGGTGGGGCTTGGTCTGGCGTTGCGGCAGGCCCGCTCGGCTTTGGAGCCGCGCCAGGTGCCCCTGCTGGGTCTTTCAGCGGCCTTCGTGTTTGCGGCGCAGATGCTGAACTTCCCGGTTGCCGGGGGCACTTCCGGGCATCTTATCGGCGGGGCGTTGGTGGCGGTGCTGCTGGGGCCGGCGGCTGGAGTGATCGTGATGACCTGCGTGCTGATTATTCAGTGCCTGATGTTTGCGGATGGCGGGCTCCTGGCACTGGGAGCCAACGTTTTCAACATGGCGGTGATGAATGTCTGCGGTGGCTACCTCGTGTTTCGGGGGACGAGGAGGCTGTTGGGGAACAACACTCTGCGAGCAACGGTTGCGGCCGCCGCGTTTGCGGGGTGGTTCGGGACGGTGCTCGCCGCGGTTTGTTGTGCCGGGCAATTGGCGCTTTCAGGCATAGCTCCCTGGGGGCTGGCGTTCCCCGCCATGGTGAACGTCCACATGGTTATCGGGGCAGGGGAGGGCCTGGCGACAGCCCTGGTGGTGTTGGCGGTGCTGAAGGCGCGTCCGGAACTGGTTGCGGGACACCAGGCGGATGGCGGGCTGCACTGGAAGGTTTCCGGCGCTTTTGCGCTGTTGATCACCCTCGGGTTGGCAGCGTTTGTTGCACCCTTCGCCAGTCCGCTGCCGGATGGGTTGGAATCCGTGGCGGCGCGGTTGGGTTTTGGGCATAAAGCCGGGGCCGGATTGGGCACGCCGCTGGCCGATTACCAGGTGCCGTATTTCGGATCAGCGGCGGCGGCAACCGCCGTCGCGGGTTTGGTGGGAACGCTGGTGGCCTTTGCGGCGGCTTATGGGCTGGCGCGGGTCCTGGTGCCGTCTCTCAACGCCGTGCGCAAAAATGCAAACTGAACGCCGGGCAAGCACGGCCCTCCATCGAGCCCCGGCAGAAATCAAACTGCCGATTGGCTTGATGCTGATCGCCGGCATCGCGCTCTTTCCTCGTCATCCGGACATTGTTTACGCATGGCCGGCCGCGGTGGTCTTCGCCTTGTTTCTGGCCGCGCGCGTGCCGCTGCTGTTCGCTTTGAAGCGGCTGCTCTTATTGGAGTTTTTCATCATTGGCTTCGGCCTCCTGGCATTTCTGAATCCGAGCGCCGCGCCGATGTTTTACGCCGCGTTCATCAAAAGCAATCTCTGTGTGCTCTTGATGGTGATTCTGACGTGGACGACCCCGTTCCAGGACTTGCTGCACGTGCTCAGGCGCTGGCGCGTGCCCGGGGTAATGTTGTCCACGCTGGCCCTTATGCACCGCTATCTGCCGGTGCTGGCGGAGGAATCCCGCCGTATGGAACGCGCCCGCGCGAGCCGGACCTTTTCCCCGCGGCGGCGGCTGGCCTGGGCAAACCTGAGTGTGATTATCGGACAGTTGTTCGTGCGGGGAACGGAACGGGCGGAACGGATTTATCTGGCGATGTGCGCACGGGGGTGGAAATGAGCCCCGCGATCGAAATCGCGCATCTGAGCTACCGGTTCCCGCGGCGGAATCAACCCGCCCTGGCGGATATCAGCCTTACCATCCACCGGGATGAGTGCGTGGCGGTGCTCGGACCCAACGGGGCGGGAAAATCCACCCTGCTGCTGCATTTGAACGGCTTGCTGCCGGAGTGGGGGGGGGGCGGGGGCCCCGCCCGCGAGCCGGGCGAGCGCGGGGCACAGGGACGGACCCCACACCCACCCCCAGCCGCGGGCGGGGGGGGGGGGGGGGGGGGGGTGGGAGAGCGGGAGAG
>JBBQYD010000089.1:0-13072 GCA_038209025.1 Verrucomicrobiota bacterium
ACGCCTCGGGACCTGCGGGTCCAATTGGGCGGTCGAACTGCTCCAACCTGAGAAAGCCGAAATAATATGAGTGATTTGACTGAAATCCCCGCCAACATCCGTGTGCTGCTGGACGTGCCTGTAAGCCTCACGGTCGAACTCTGGAGTTGCCAGATGCCCATGCGCGAGGTGCTGCAATTGGGGGTCGGCTCAGTCGTGCAATTGGACAAAGCGGCGGATACCCCGGTGCGGCTGCTGGTCAATCGCAAACTGGTTGCCAAAGGCGAAGTGGTGGTGGTGGAAAACCGCTTCGGCATCAAGATTACCGAGCTGCTAACCGAGGCCGGCGCATGAGCTTGAGGCTCCCCCGGCACACCTGCCTTGCCCTCGGCCTGGCGCTCTTCGGCTTCGCCTGCGCGGTGGCGGGCGCTGACACCAACGTGGTGCCCCAGCCCATGCCGTTGCCGCCGGCCGGCCCGTCCATTATTCGAGTGTTCAGCGCGCTCGCGCTCGTGCTCGCCCTCTTCCTGGGCGGCGTTTGGGTCTGGCGCAACTGGCAGCGGCTGCTCCCCAGAAATGGCCGCGCCGCACCGCTGCTCGCCATTTGCGAGGCCCGCGGCTTGGGCAATCGCCAGACACTGTTTGTCGTCCGTTACGAACGGCAGCGTTTCCTCATTGCCGCCGCGCCCTCCGGGGTCACGCTGCTCGCTTCGCTGGATGAAGGGGGCGCCGATTTCGAGGTTCCCTCAGCCATCACACCGTTCAACCCGGGCCGCCCGCCGGAGACTCGCCCGTGAACAGCGCATCCACCCGCCGCCCCGGGCGCGGCCAACTCTGGCTGGCCGGGCTGCTGCTGCTGGTTCTGCTCCTGGGCGCCAGTTCAGCTCCCGCGCAAACCAATGCCGCCGGGGGCGGCCTGCCTTTCCGCATCAGCCTGGATACCGGCTCGCAGCCGCAGGACCTGGACGTGAGTCTCAAGATTCTCTTCACGCTCACGCTGCTCGCGCTCGCGCCTTCGATCCTGCTGCTCATGACCTGCTTCACGCGCATTGTGATTGTGCTGTCGTTCGTCCGCACCGCCCTTCAACTCCAGGGCGCGCCCTCCAACCAGATCATCATCGGCCTCTCGTTATTCATGACGTTCTTCATCATGTCCCCGGTTTGGGACAAGGTGCAGCAGGACGCGCTGGTGCCTTACCGCGCCGGCACGCTCACCAGCCAGGAGGCCCTGGAACGCGGCTCGGTCCATGTTTCAGCCTTCATGCTCAGGCAAACCCGCCCGCATGATCTCGAGTTGTTCGTCGGCCTGGCCAAAATGGCGCCGACCGCCCCGGAAAAACTGCCGTTGCGCGTGGTGATTCCCGCGTTCATCATCAGTGAGCTGCGCACCGCCTTCCAGATGGGGTTCCTGCTGTTTGTGCCTTTCATCCTGATCGATCTGGTCGTCGCCACGGTGCTGATGAGCATGGGCATGATGATGATGCCCCCCGCCACCATCGCGCTGCCCTTGAAACTGCTGCTCTTCGTGCTCGTGGATGGCTGGGCGCTGGTCGTACGATCCCTCATTCAAAGTTTCGCCGGCTAAACCCTTCCGCTTATGAACCCTGAATTCACGGTTGAGTTGCTGAAAGGCCTGATCCTCCAGGCCGTCCTCCTCGCGACGCCGTTCCTGGCCGCCGCCATGGTTGTTGGGCTGCTGGTCAGCCTCTTTCAGGCCGTGACCGGCATCAACGAGCAGACGCTCACGTTCGTGCCGAAAGCGCTGGCAGTGATTTTGCTCCTCCTCATCCTGCTTCCCTGGATCGTGCGGGTGCTGGTTGAGTACACCACCGCCGTGATGCAGCGCATCCCGCAGATGACTCAGTGAGCGAACCATGGATCTGGAACTGGAAAAAGGGATGCTGGTGTTTGTGCGCGCCGGGGCGTTCCTCAGTGTGTTTCCGTTGTTCTCGGCGGTGAACATCCCCATGCGGGTGCGCCTGGCTTTGGCCGCCGCGCTCGCGGTGCTGGTCACTCCGGGCCTGGGCCCCCTGCCCGCCGCCATCCCCGGGACGGTCGGGCATCTGACGGGCCTGTTTGCGGCGGAAATGGCCGCTGGTCTGGCCATCGGGTTTGTGGCCAGGATGTGTTTCTACGCGGTGGATTTTGCCGGTCGGCTGGCCGCCAACGAAATGGGATTAAGCCTCGGCAGCATCTTCGATCCGTTCACCAACACCAGCACCCAGGCGCCGGGCGTGATCCTCTTTTATCTCGCCAGCATGCTTATGTTCACCCTCAACCTGCACCATGTGGTGCTGGCCGGATTCCAGCGCACCTACGAACTGCTCCCCATCGGCGCGGCGCACATGTCCGCCCTGCTGTTTAACGGCCTGCTGGCCCACACCAGCCGCGTGTTTGTTGTCGCGGTCCAGATTGCCGCGCCCTTGATGGCCATGTCATTCCTGGTCATGCTGGTGTTTGCCATGCTGGGCCGCGCGGTCCCGCAAATGAGTGTCTTCTCCGAAAGCTTCGCGGTGCGCATCCTCGCGGGACTGCTGGTCTTTGCGCTGACGATCGAGCTGGCCGCCCAGCACATCATTAACTTCCTGCGCCAGCTCCCGGAGGATATGCTCCGGGTGGCGCAGGCCCTCGGAGCCGCTTAGACCATGAGCGACCAACAGGGCGATAAATCAGAAGCTCCGACGCCACGCCGGCTCGAGGAATCGATCAAACGGGGCGAGATCCCCCGCAGCCAGGAGATCCAAACCGTTTTTGTTCTGCTGGGCGGGTTGGGCGGCATGAGCCTCGCCGGCGACCACATCTGGAACGCGCTCAAATTCACCGTTTCCGTCAGCCTGGGCCATCTGCATGCCACGCCCGTGACTGCTTCCGCCTTGCAGGGCTACGCGATTTCGGGTGCCATCAAGCTGGCGGAATGTGTCTGGCCGGTGCTGCTATGCACCATGCTGGGTGGTCTGCTGGCCGGCGCTCTGCAGACCCGTTTCAACACCGCCCCGGACGCGCTCGGGTTGAAGTGGGAACGGTTAAACCCGATGACCGGTCTTAAGCGGGTGTTCTCTTTTAAATCGGCGGTGCCCGCATCCCTCGCTTTTCTTAAGCTCCTCTTCATTGGCCTGCTCACGTGGTCCACGCTGCGCGCGGTCCTGGGGCACCCGATCTTCACCCAATGCGTCACGGTGGACGGGTTGGCCGAGTTTCTTGGCAGCAGCAGCCTGCGCATCACCGGCCGGGTTGCGCTCCTCCTGGGCGTCCTGGCCGCCGCCGACTACGGGTGGCAATACTGGAGCTGGTATCGGGGCCTGATGATGACCAAGGAAGAGGTGAAGGAAGAGGCCAAGAATAGTGAGGGCAATCCCCACATCAAATCGGGGCGGCGCCGGCTGATGAGCCAGTCCACCCGCAAAATGCTGGCAGCCGTGCCGAAAGCCGATGTGCTGATCACCAACCCGACCCATATCGCGGTGGCCTTGCGGTATGATCGCAAAAAGATGCGGGCGCCGCAAATTGTGGCCAAAGGCATCCGCCTCAACGCCCAGAATATCCGCGAAATTGCCCGGGCTCACGGGGTGCCGATCGTTGAAAACAAGCCGCTCGCGCGCCTGATGTTCAAATACGGAAAAGTGGGTGGCGAGATTCCTGCTCAGCTATACGCTGCGGTCGCCGAAGTGCTCGCATGGGTTTATGCGAACAACCGTTATCGTTATTATGCGGAAGCCAACCAGCGTTAATGGGGCTGGACGGCAAAAATAACCGGGTGCAGGCAAAATCTGCTTCACCCAGCGCTTCGGCCAGCCGCCAAGATCAAAATGGTAATGCTTCAATTACGCCGGTGGCTGGGACAAGGTGACTTGTGGCTGGTTACGGCCCTGTTTGGCACGATCCTGCTGTTGATCCTGCCAGTATCCCCGATTTTGCTGGATGGCCTGCTGGCCACCAGCGTGGCCCTTTCCTTTCTTACGTTGCTGGTCATCCTGTATCTGCGGCAACCCGCCGATTTCACCGGTTTTCCCACGCTGCTGCTCTTTATCACGCTTTTCCGGCTGGCGCTGAATGTCGCCTCCACCCGCCTGATCCTGCTCGACGGCTACGCCGGCCACGTCATCGAGGCCTTCGGAAATTTCGTCGTGCGTGGCAATTATGTGGTTGGCCTGGTGGTCTTCCTGATCCTGGTGCTGATCAATTTCATAGTCATTACCAAGGGTGCCGGGCGGATTGCCGAAGTGGCCGCACGGTTCACCCTCGATGCCATGCCGGGCAAGCAGATGTCGATCGACGCCGAACTCAATGCCGGCATCATTGGCGAAGCCGAGGCGCGCGCGCGCCGCAAGTCGGTGGAACAGGAGGCCGATTTCTATGGTGCCATGGATGGAGCCAGCAAATTCGTTCGCGGCGACGCCATCGCGGCGATCTTGATCACGCTGATCAACATTGTTGGCGGGTTCGCCATTGGCATCACTCAGAAGGGCATGACCGTCATGGAATCCCTTCAAAGGTTCACGATTTTGTCCATTGGTGACGGCCTGGTTTCTCAGATTCCCGCCCTGATTACCTCCACGGCCGCAGGCATCCTCGTAACCCGGGCGGCTTCCAAAGACGATCTGGGCCGGGAATTGGGGCAGCAACTGCTGATGTATCCCCGCGCGCTGTCGATTCTTTCGGGCATGATGGCGGTGCTGGGCCTGGTGCCCGGCCTGCCGGCTCTGCCATTCCTGACGCTGGCGGTGTTCACCGGGGCGCTTTCCTACACGCTCCACCGGCATGGCCCCTTGATCAAGGGGAGCCCCAACGCCGCCGCGCGTCCCGGCGAAGCGCCGGCCGGCGGAAAACCTGAAGCGGGCGCGCGTCCCGGGGCCGCTCCCGGAGCAGGTCCTGAAAAGATGGAAGACCTGCTGCATCTCGATCCGCTGCAAGTGGAGCTGGGTTATGGGCTCGTGGCCCTTGCCGATGCCCGACGCGGGGGAGACCTGTTGGAACGGATTACCGGCATCCGGAAGAACTCGGCGCAGGAAATGGGCATGATTCTTCCCCCCATCCGGCTGCGCGATAACCTCCAACTGAGCCCCAACGAATACCGCTTCCTGGTCAAAGGCAACCCGGTCGCCCGTGGCCAGCTCATGCCCGGACACTGGCTGGCCATGAACGCCACCAGCAGCAAGATCGTTCTCAAAGGTGTGCCCACGGTGGAACCCGTGTTCCAACTCCCCGCCACCTGGGTCACCGAAATCGAACGGAAGCACGCCGAGGTCAGCGGCTATACGCTGGTGGATGCCGCCTCCGTCCTGGTGACCCATCTAAGCGAGACCGTGCGCCGCCAGGCTCACGAACTCTTGAGCCGCCAGGACGTCCAAACCCTGCTCGACAATCTTAAGAATACTCACCCGACGGTGGTCAATGAACTCGTGCCGACGCAGTTAAACGTCGGCCAGGTGCAGCGGATACTGCAAAACCTGCTCGCCGAGGGCATCTCGATCCGCAACCTGGCCGGCATTCTGGAGAAAGTGGGCGATTACGCGAGCGTCACCAAGAACCCGGATGAACTGTCAGAACAGGCGCGCCGCGCGCTGGGCCCCCAGATCACCCGCAATTACCAGAACTCCAACGGGTATTTGCGCGCCATTACGCTGGACCCGCGCCTGGAGCAGCAACTCGCCAAAGGCATTCGCCAATCCGGCACCGAACTCTCGATGGTCATGGAACCCGGCCTGGCCCGGCATATCCTCGAACAAATGGGCAAGCAACTGCAGCAACTGATCTCCGGCGGCCATCCGCCCGTGGTGTTGTGCTCGCCCCAAATCCGGCTGGCATTCCGCCGGTTTTTTGAACCCAATTTTGCCGATCTGGCGGTGCTTTCGTATTCCGAAGTGCCCTCCAGAATGGAGATTCAGAACCAGGCGGTCATCCCCGCTTTTGAATGATGCCCGGCTCCCCGCTTTCCGCTGCCCCAGTCAGCGCCGCCACGCTAGCCGACCCCCGGCTTGCGGATCAGAAGGTTAAGCTCTTCCGGTTCCGCGCCCGGACCGCCGCCGAGGCGCTTGAAGATATCCGCCGCCAGCTCGGGCCGGAAGCGGTGGTGGTCCATGTGAACCAGGTCGCCCGGCCCGGCCTGGCCCGGTTTTGGCAACGGCCAAGCCTTGAAGTGCTGGCCTGCCTGCCGGTTCCCGAATTGCCCCCGCCGGTCCCCGTGCTGGCGCCCGCCAGGCTCGATGCTTTTGACTGCGCCCCCACCCGGCATTATTCGGAAAGTCGGCGCTGCGCTCTCATTCTGGAAAAGATGGGACTGGCACCGAGGCATGTGGAAGGCGTGCTGGAGCGAGCACAGGCGCTGAATCCCACTAGCGCCTCCAGCCTGGGTGAAGAACTTGAGCAGGCCCGGCAGGCGCTCTTTCAGGCCTGGCGGCCCGCCCCAAAAACCGCCGCCTTCAGCCGGCATGTTTTCATCGGCCCGCCCGGCAGCGGCAAGACCACGGTGCTCTGCAAATGGCTTACTCAATGCGTGCTGATGGAGGGGGCGCGCGCGCGTGTGTGGCGGCTGGACGGTTCGCAAGCCAACCTCGCCGAATCGCTGAGCGTCCACGCTGAAATCCTGGGGGTGCCGGTCCACCGCGGTTGGAAGCGGGACCAGCCAAACGCCAGCGAGACACAATGGATCGATTTGCCGGGGGTCAGCCATCAGAACCGGGTGGCCCTCGACCAACTCAGCGGCGAATTGGCGGGGCTGCGGCCCAATGCCGTTCACCTGGTGTTGAACGCCGCCTACACGCTGCCGCTGCTCACCGCGCAGGTGAAGGCCTTTTCTCGTCTGCCGCTGACGGACCTGATCTTCACCCACGTGGACGAGGAGAAAGCCCTGGGGAAGCTCTGGAACTTCGTGATGGGAACAAATTTACCCATCAGCCACCTGGCAGGCGGGCAAAATATTCCGGGTGAATTCATTTCCGCAACCCCTGAGCGGCTGTTTCCCGCACTTATCTAACAGAAGCCCGCGCTCATAGCGGATTCGGGCCGTTCGCTCAAACTTGGCAATCTCCTTGCTTAACATTCCCTTCGGAAACGTAAATACCGATGAAATTCTTCATGATTGCCGGAGCGATCGCCGGTTTCATAACCGGCCTGGCGGGGGGTGTGGCCGCCCACCGCGATGGCCCCGCCATGCTGCTGGAAGCCAGCTTGCTGGCCGCTGCTTTTGGCCTGCTCACCCGCTGGTGGGGCAGGGTTTGGGCCACCGGGCTGCGCGGTTCCATCGAGCAGCGGCTTGCCGAGGCTGAAACGCAACGGAGAGAAGCCAAGAACGGTCATCCCGCAAAAACATGAGTGCCGCCGATATTTCAACCCTTGCCGAATTGTCAGCGCCGGAGCCGGCCATTGCGCCCCAGGCCCTGCGCGAACGTTACACCCGGTCAGAGCACCAATCCGAGGGCGAGTTGGTGCAGCTCCACATGCCGCTGGTAAAAACGGTGGTCGGGCGCCTGGCCATGAACCTGCCCGCGCATGCCAGCGTGGACGACCTCTACAGCGCGGGGTTGATTGGGCTTTTGCAGGCCATCCGCAGTTTTGATCCCAACGCCGGCGCCTCCTTCGAGACGTTCGCCCGATTCCGCATTCGCGGGGCGGTGCTGGACGAGTTGCGCCGCACCGATTGGGTTCCGCGGCTGATCCATTCCAAAGCGCGCCGCATTCAGCGCGCGATGGGCGAGCTGGAGCAAAAGCTCGGCCGGATTCCGGAGCCTCAGGAGGTGGCGCGCGCGCTCGACTTGAGCCTCCCGGCCTACGAGCACTGGCTCGATGAAGTCCGCCCCGCCACCTTTATCTGCCTCGACAACACCGACGCCACCGACAGCGGAACCCTCAGCGCCCACGAAAGCGTGGCGGACGATTCGCAGGAGAATCCCTCCGAGGTGGCGGAGCGCAACGATCTCAAGGAACTGATCGCTCAGCGACTTGAAGCGTTGCCGGAAATCCAACGCAAAGTCCTGAGCCTTTACTACCTTGAGGACCTGCGCCTGCGAGAGATCGCCGAGGCCTTCGGCCTGACCGAATCCCGCATTTCCCAAATCCATTCCCAAGCCATTCTGGCCATTCGCTCGTTTATAGAAAAACAGGAATTCTGGGCCAGTCATCTTCATTCCACAGCCAAGTCATGATTGTTATTCTGGGCGTCATCATTGTATTCGGATCGGTAATCGGCGGGTTCACGCTGGCCGGCGGACGCCTGATTACCCTGTGGCATATATCCGAGGTGATCATCATTGGCGGGTCCGCGCTCGGCGCCTTGATCATCATGTCTCCGAGGAAAGTGCTGGTAGATCTCGTCAAACAGGCGGCCGGCACTCTGCGCGGCGCTCCCCAGGGGCGGACCTCCTACGAGGAACTGCTGAAAATGCTCTATGAGGTGTTCCTGCTGGGCCGGCGCAACGGCATGATCGCGCTTGAGGAACACGTCGGCAATCCCGCGCAGAGCACCCTTTTCCGCAAGTACCCCGCTTTCCAAAAGAACCCGGTCGCCCTGGAATTCCTTTGTGGGTCACTCCGGCCGATCATTGATGGCAAGATAAAACCCGACCAACTCAAACAACTCCTGCATGTGGACCTTGACCGAATGGAGGAGGAAGGCTATGCGCCCGTCAATGTGCTCAATCGCACGTCGGACGCCCTGCCGGGCTTTGGGATTGTGGCCGCGGTGCTGGGCATCGTCATCACCATGGGAGCCATTGCCGGGCCGATTGAACACATCGGCGAAAGCGTGGCGGCGGCTCTGGTCGGCACCTTCCTGGGAGTGTTTCTGGCCTACGGTCTGCTCGCGCCCCTGGCGGTTAATATGGAGTTTACCGGCGTCGCCCGGTTGGCGTACTTCCGTTGCATCGCCGCCTGCGTCGTGGGTTTTGCCGGGGGGATGGCTCCGACCATGGCGGTGGAGGTCGGGCGGCGCGGACTAGCCGAGGAATTGCGCCCTTCAGCCGCCGAACTGGAAACCATGCTCAAGCCGCTTAACGCCGCGCCCAAGCCCAAATGAGCAAGCGCCAGCATCATGGCGGAGCCTGGAAGGTGGCCTACGCGGATTTTGCAACCGCGATGATGGCTCTATTCCTCGTGCTGTGGCTCACCGCCCAGGATTCCCGGATCAAAGAAGCCGTGGAACGTGCGTTCCGCAATCCGTTCTCCTCCGCCACCAAGGAATCCGTCGGCATCATCCCCAACCAGGACGCGACCGCCACTCACGCGGAGAGAGGCGAGTTCGATTCCACGTCCGCCGTGCAACTGGAACTGCTGCGCCGCATCACGGAGGATCTGGCCAAGTTGCTCGAAGAAAACCCTGAAAACCAGGATACCGTCAAAATGGAGCTTACTCCGGAGGGCCTGCGCATCCAGGTGTTTGACCATTCACAGAAGCCCATCTTCAAGCCGCACGGCGTGGAATTTACGCCTTATGGAGACTGGGTATTCTCCACACTGGCGTGGGAACTCTCCCGTTATAAAACGTTTATCGTCGAGTTGGAAGGCCACACCGAATCCCACACAGCGGCAGCGGAGGAAGCCTACGGCCCGTGGGAACTCTCCGCTGACCGGGCCAATGCCGCGCGCCGCAAGCTAGTGGGTTACGGCGTGGGGGACCCGCAAATCGCCAAAGTTTCAGGATTGAGCGACACCCAGCCCATGCCAGGCAAAACGGCCGACGCCGAAATCAACCGGCGAGTTACGGTGCTGCTCAAAATCAAGACCGGCAGCCGCGTGGAAACCGGTTCCACCAGTCCAACCGCCGGACCCAAAACATGAACGCCGCATTCAAACCGCTTTTGCCCGCCGGCTCCGCCGAACCGACGCCACGACTCTCCTTTACCGCCAAAGTCCTGCGGCAACCCGCCACCGTTGCCTCTTTCCAACCCGCCTCCCGCGCTTGCACCGCGCCCGCAAGCCCGGCCAATCACCAACCGCGCGTCACTCTGGAACGTCAGGGCGACCGCATCTCCCGGATCCTCATCACGTGCGCCTGCGGAGAGGTCATCGAGTTGGACTGCCGCTATTGAGTCGGAAAAAAGTGCAGGCTGGTCTGGCAGCTTTTTCCAATCCGTTCTCCGCCATGGTTGTTCTCGGTCGAAAATGGGCAGAAATAGCTCTGGCACACGCGATGCTTGCTAGACAAAGCAATGAATGTCAGTCTTTACCAGGCCGCCGCCGCCATGAACGCCAATGCCCGTTGGCAGGAGGTTGTCTCGGAAAACTTGTCCTCCAGCGCCTACCCGGGATTTAAAAAGCAGGAACTCTCCTTCAGCGCGATTGAGGCAGGCAAGCTCGCCGCCAATCCCGCTACGGGTCTCGGCGGTCTTCGTTCATGGTCCATTCCCTCGACCACCTCCACCACGAATTTCACCACGGGCGAAGTGCTGCCGACTGGCAACCCGCTCGACTTTGGCCTGGAAGGAACCGGCTTTTTCGAGGTCCAGATGCCGGACGGCACCAGCGCCTACACCCGGGATGGCGAATTCAAGCTCGACACCAAGGGCCACCTGGTGACCAAACAGGGCTTCCTCGTGCTCGGCGACTCGGGTCCGCTGCAGTTTGATTCCACCAACGCCGCGCCCATCACCATTTCACCAACCGGAGAGGTCGCCCAGGGAACGGATGCCAAAGGACGCCTCAAGCTGGTCGATTTTCCCGAACCTGGCATGCTCAACCCGGCCGGCTCCGGCTTTTTCCTGGCTCAACCCGGCGCGCTTCCCCTGCCAGCCGCCACCACGAGCGTGTGCCAGGGATCCCTCGAATCGTCCAACACTTCGTCCCTTAACGAGATGGCGAACCTGATCAGTTCGCTGCGCATGTTTGAAGCCAACCAACGGGTCATCCAAAGCCAGGATGAACGCATGGGCCGCGTGATCGCCGATCTCGGAAACCCAAATTGATATGCTCCGCGCACTTTACTCCTCCGCCGCCGGGATGGAATCCCAGCAACTGAACCTGGACGTCATTGCCAACAACCTGGCCAACGTCAATACGACCGGCTTCAAAAAAAGCAAAATCGAATTTCAGGACCTGTTATACCAGACCACCCGGGCCCCCGGGTCCGAACAGGGTGGCGGCAATCAATCGCCCACCGGGATACAGGTGGGCCACGGCTCCCGCGCGGTGGCCACCTCCCGAGTATTCACCACGGGCGAATTGACCAAGACGGACGAACGCCTCGATGTGGCGGTGCATGGCGATGGCTTTTTCGAAGTCCAACTACCGGACGGCACCCGGGCTTATACCCGCGATGGCGCGTTCAAAACCGCATCCGATGGCCGCATCACCACCAGCGAGGGGCTGGCCCTCCAGGGCGGTTTCCAGGCCGTACCCGCCGGCACCACCAATATCACGATCGCCCCCAGTGGCGATGTCACTTACGGCGGCCCGAACGGCAACACCAGCTTCCGCATCCAAATGGTGCGGTTCATCAACCCGGGCGGATTGGATAGCGCCGGACGCAACCTCTACCGTGAAACATCCGCTTCCGGCCCCCCGGAACTGGGTAACGCCGGGGAAAACGGCTTCGGCGAACTGGCCCAGGGATACCTCGAAATGTCGAACGTCAAGGTCGTCGAGGAAATGGTCAAACTCATTATGGCACAGCGAGCTTACGAGGTGAATTCCAAGGCCGTCCAGGCGGCCGACGAGATGCTGCAGCAGGGCAACAACCTGCACCGTTGATCATGCCCCGCGCGCCTTATCTTTTCTGGCTGGTTCTGGGCTGCCTGGCTGGCCGGCTGGCCGGCTCCGAACCCCGGGTGCCATCCCCGGAAGCCTCCCCTCTTGCTCCCGCGACGGAGGGCCAGACCGCCACCACTCCGGTTGCTCCCATTCGCGTGGTGGACGAACCGGCGCTCATCGCCCTGCTTACCGACGCCCTGCGGGAGCAGGTGGGAAACCGCGGCGAGCTCCAGATCCGCCTCACGCGCGGCTGGGACCCCGTTCCCCTGCCCGACGAACCGCTCAGCCTGCACCTGCTCAGTCTGCCGATTTCCGGACTTGCCCCGAATTGCATCCTTCGATTTGAGCTGCGCACCGCCGCGCGCTCACTCGGCACCTGGCAGGTGCCGGTGCAGGCCAGCATTATGAATGATATCTGGGTGGCCCGCGTGGCCCTGAAGCGCGGCCAGGCGTTCGACCCTGCGGACGCCGCCCAGGAACGCCGGAACGTGCTCACACTGCGCGACGTTTTGACCGAACTGCCGGAGCCCGGGACGGATTGGGAAATGGCCGACTACGTGCCGGCCAAAGGCCCGCTGACAAATCGGTCCTTGCGCGCGCGCCCGGTGGTTGCCCGGGGCGACGTGGTGGAAGCCACAGCGCGGGCCGGCGCCTTGAATGTTCGCCTGAAAGTCGAGGTTCTCGAATCCGGCGCGCCCGGCCAGCTGGTCCGGGTCCGCAACCCGCAAACCCGCCGTGAACTGTATGGCAAGATCACCCATGACCGCACGATTGAACTCCCCCTGTAGCATGTTAAGGAACCTGGGTGCCTGCGCGCTGTGCAGCCTGCTGCTGCTGCCCGCGCTTCCGGCCCGCGCCGATTCACTCTGGCGTGACGATGTCTCCCGCCCCTCGATGGCGGACAAAAGCGCTGCCGCGGTAGGCGATGTGCTCACCATCATCGTCCAGGAAAGTAATTCCACCTCCAAGGGAAACAAAACCAAGACCTCCAAGGAAACCGGCCTGGACGCCAGCATCAGCAGCTTCCTTTTCAGTCCCGGCGCCAGCAAACTCCTGACGCATAACGGCCAGATGCCGGCCATAAAGCTTGGTTCCAAAAACTCCTTTGACGGCGGCGGCTCGATCAACAACTCGGAGAACATCATCGCCCGCATCGCGGTGCGGGTCGTGGATGTGCTGCCGAACCGCACTCTCGTGATAGAAGGCTCGCGCGAAACCGCCTTCTCCGGCGAGCAGCAGACCATTGTGCTCAGCGGGGTGGTCCGGCAGGATGACGTCGCCGCCAACAACACGGTTTACAGTTACAACATCGCTGATGCCTCCATTAAGTTCACCTCCAAGGGCTCGTTGAGCGATTCCCAGCGCAAGGGCTGGTTCAGCAAGGTGTGGGACAAACTGACTCCTTTCTAATGAA
>JBBQYD010000090.1:0-13045 GCA_038209025.1 Verrucomicrobiota bacterium
CCTGCATGAGATCGACACCGGCCCGGAAGTTGATCCCCGCAAACGCCTGGAAGCGAAGCAGAAGGTTCAACAAGAGTTTGAAACCAAGGCGCAGCGCATTCACGCCATCTCTCAACTGCTCAAAGCCTTTTGCCTCTATCAGAAAGACGTCCAATACGTTGTCCAGGACAACAAGGTAATTATCGTCGATGAGAACACCGGCCGTTTGATGACCGGCCGGCGATGGAGCGATGGGTTGCACCAGGCGGTGGAAGCCAAGGAGGAAGTGGCCATCGAGCGTGAGACCCAAACGCTCGCTACCATCACCATTCAGAACTATTTCCGCCTTTACCTCAAGTTGGCGGGCATGACCGGCACCGCCGAAACCGAGGCCTCGGAATTCTTCGACATTTACAAACTGGGCGTGCTGGTCATTCCGACCAATAAGCCCGTCGCGCGAAAGGACGCCAACGACTCGGTTTACAAAACCAAGCGCGAGAAGTATGGGGCTGTGCTCAATGAGATTAAGCAAATCCACAACCAGGGTCGCCCCATCCTGGTGGGCACCATCTCTGTCGAGGTGAGTGAGAACCTGTCCCGCATGCTGAAGCGGGAGGGCATTGCGCATGCCGTGCTGAATGCCAAATTTCACCAGCAGGAGGCTGAAATTGTCACCCGCGCGGGCCAGCGCGGTTCAGTGACCATCGCCACGAACATGGCCGGGCGCGGCACGGATATCAAACTTGGTCCGGGAGTCACCGAAGTCGGCGGGTTGCACGTCATCGGCACGGAACGTCATGAGTCCCGCCGCATTGACCGCCAGTTGCGCGGCCGTTGCGCGCGGCAGGGTGACCCGGGTTCCTCCCACTTTTTCATTGGCTTGGAGGACGACCTCATGCGGTTGTTCGGCTCGGATAAAATCGTAAAATACATGGAGCGCATGGGCCTGGAGGAAGGGCAGGAGTTGGAGCATCCGCTGTTGAACCGTTCCATCGAGCAAGCCCAAAAGCGCGTCGAACAGCATAACTTCCAAATCCGCAAACGTACGCTTGAGTATGACGACGTCATGAACAAGCAGCGCGAGGTCATCTATGGCTTCCGCAACGAAATCATTCATTCCAAGGATGTCCGCGACCGGCTCATGGACGTGATGGAGGAGGTCGTGCTGCAGAAAGTGACCCAGAACACGACAAGTGACTCGGACCCGGGAAGCTGGAAGACACGCGCCCTGGCAGATTGGGTTAACCTTAACTTCCCCCTGGGGATACCTGAAGAGGAAATCGTCAAAGCCGCGGAAGCGGGCCACGACCAACCAGTTCCCGGCTCGATTTTCGATGGCTTGAGCCCGGCACAATTCTCCGTCTGCACGTTTATCACCGACGCCGTCCGCAAGGCTTACGACCTCAAGGTCACCTTTGAGAACCCGGACGCCCTTAAAGAAGTGGAGCGCTACACCATCCTGAGCGCGATTGACAAGCTTTGGCAGGAGCACCTGTACGAAATGGACAGCTTGCGCTACAGCATCGGCTTGCGGGCGCACGGCCAACGGGATCCCCTCATCGAATATAAAGCGGAAGCGTTCAAAATATTTGAAGAGTTGATGGTGAATATCAAGACGGAGATTTGCCACAACATCTTCCGGAGCGCCTCCAGCCTGATGGCGTTCGAAAACTTCCTGCGCAACGTGCCGCAGCGCACCGTGCATCATGCTACCAGCGCCTTCGGCGGCGCGGCGCCGGCGGCCTCCGACCCGGCGGCCAACCGAGCCAGCGATATTGTCAGCCAAGCTGCCGATGCGATTGAAAAAGCCAAACCGGTGCGCACGGGTCCCAAGGTTGGACGCAACGACCCCTGCCCGTGCGGCAGCGGCAAGAAGTACAAACAATGCTGCGGACGGTGACCGCGGCGGAAACGTTTTGCCCCGTAACCCGGATGTTTGAAACCGCAAGGTGCGGTCTTCTGCTGCTGGCCCGTTCGGTGGTTTCGCTCCTCGCCTAAAACATCTGCGATCCCCCCGCCCCGTTGCGCACGCGGCGGCGTCATCCGGCGCGATCCCGTTGCCTGCATTGGCAGACGGAGGGCACGGCCAGAACGTAAGTCCACTGGCGAGACAACGGCCCCACCATTGGATGAAACAAAACCCAGGGTGAGAATCGTCCGATGTCGTTTTTCCGGCGCACGAACTGGAGGTTCCAGGTCACCCCATCACCGGTCTGGCGCAGGGCCATGATTCGGACACCCACCGCCCATTCATGGCCGGCACGGCACTTGACGACGGGCAGTTTCCATCTATCAGTACAATATGGAATTGGACAAGTTTACGGTCAAATCTCAAGAAGCCTTGCATGAGGCCCAAAAAATTGCACAGTCGCATTCTCACCAGGAAATCGATGGCGAACACCTGATGCTCGCCTTGATTTCCCAGACGGATAGCCTGATTCCCGAGCTGCTGGAAAAGCTGGGTGTTCCGGCCACACGGCTGAAGCCGGAACTTGACCGTGAATTGCACCGCCGATACAAAGTGCAGGGCGGGTCCGAACCCTATTTTAGCGGCGATCTTCGCCGCACCCTGGAAGCCGCTCAGGCCGAGGCCGCCAAGTTGAAAGACGATTACGTCAGCACCGAACACCTGCTGCTCGGTCTCCTGGATAAAGGCCCGGAATCCCTTAAGCGAATTCTTAAGGCTGCTGGTCTAAGGCGGGAACAGGTGCTCAAGGGGTTGGCAGACGTGCGCGGCAACCAGCGCGTGTCCGATCCCAACCCGGAGGACAAATTCCAGGCGCTGGAAAAATATGGCCGGGACCTGACGGCCCTGGCCAGACAGGGAAAAATCGACCCGGTCATCGGGCGCGACGACGAAATCCGCAGGGTCATGCAGGTGCTCACCCGCCGCACGAAGAACAACCCCGTACTGATTGGCGAGCCCGGCGTGGGCAAGACCGCCATTGCCGAGGGATTGGCGCGAAGAATTGTCAGCGGCGACGTGCCGGAAACGTTAAAAAACAAGCGCCTCGTTGCGATGGACTTAAGCTCCATGATCGCCGGGGCCAAATACCGCGGGGAATTCGAAGATCGGCTCAAAGCGTTTCTCAAGGAAATCGTCGCCAGCGAGGGGAAGATTCTCCTGTTTATTGACGAATTGCACACCCTGGTCGGAGCTGGCGCGGCGGAAGGCTCTTCCGATGCCGCCAACATCATGAAACCGCAGCTCGCCAGGGGAGAACTGCGGGCAATTGGAGCGACGACCCTTGATGAATATCGCAAGCATATTGAAAAGGATCCGGCCCTGGAACGGCGGTTTCAGCCGGTGCTCGTGTCCGAGCCTTCCGTTGAAGCCACGATTGCCATCCTGCGCGGGCTCAAGGAACGTTACGAAGTTCATCATGGCGTGCGCATCCAGGACACCGCCCTGGTTGCCGCCGCCACCCTGTCCCACCGCTATATCACGGATCGGTTTCTGCCTGACAAGGCCATCGACCTGGTCGATGAAGCGGGTTCCCGGCTCCGGATGGAACTGGACTCCATGCCGACCGAGATTGACCAACTCGAACGGCAGATCATGCAGTTGGAGATCGAGCAGAACGCGTTGAGCAAGGAAACCGACCCCGCCTCGCGCGAACGCCTGGCGAAGATTCAGAAGGAAACCGCCAACCTCAAAGAGGAGTCCAACCAGCTCAAAGCACAGTGGCAAAACGAAAAAGCGGCGATCAACGCCGCGGGCATTATCAACAGCCGGATTGAAGAGGCGAAGACCGAGCTGGAGGGGGCACAGCGAACGGGTGATCTCAACCTCGCCGCCCAAATTCAGTATGGCAAGCTGCCGGACCTGCAGAAGAAGCTCACGGCGGCGGAGAAGTCCATGCATGAAAAGCCCAGCAACGAACGCCTGCTGCACCAGGAGGTCGCCGAGGAGGATATCGCCCAGGTGGTCTCGTCCTGGACCGGCATCCCGGTTTCCCGCATGCTGGAAAGTGAACGCCAAAAGCTGGTCCAAATGGAGCAGCGCCTGGAATCCCGGGTGGTGGGGCAAAGAGAAGCCCTGGAGGCCGTTTCCAACGCCGTACGCCGCTCCCGCAGCGGCTTGCAGGACCCCAACCGGCCAATCGGCTCCTTCATTTTCCTGGGCCCCACAGGCGTGGGTAAAACCGAAACCGCCCGCGCGCTGGCCGAGTTCCTTTTTGACGATGAAAACGCCATGATCCGCGTTGACATGAGCGAATACATGGAGAAGCACACGGTTGCCCGCCTGATCGGCGCTCCCCCGGGGTATGTCGGTTATGAGGAAGGCGGACAACTTAGCGAAGCGGTGCGCCGCCGGCCCTACGGTGTGGTGTTGTTCGATGAAATCGAGAAGGCGCACCACGATGTGTTCAATGTGCTGCTCCAGGTGCTGGATGACGGCCGCCTTACGGATGGCCAGGGACGGACGGTGGACTTCAAGAACACGCTGATCATCATGACCAGCAACCTCGGTTCGGCCATCATCCAGGAGTATTACCAGGAAGGAAAAAACACCGTGCGGGAGCACGCTGAACTGGAGCGCCTGATGAAGACCGAATTGCAGACTCATTTCCGGCCAGAGTTCCTGAACCGTGTAGATGACACGATCATCTTCCGGAGTCTGGACGAGAAACAACTGTCACAGATTGTTGAAATTCAGTTGCAGCGCCTGCAAAAGCGCATGTTGGAACAGCAGCTCACTCTGGATGTGGATGCGTCCGCGCGGAAACTTTTTGCCAAGGAAGGGTTCGACCCGCAGTTTGGGGCGCGCCCCCTGAGACGGACCATTCAGGACCTCCTGCTCAACCCGCTGGCGACCCGGATTCTGAAAGGCGAGTTCAAGCCGGGGGATCACCTTGTGGCCACCGCGCAGGACGGCGAAGTGGAATTCAAAGCTCTCCCGGCCGCGAATTGACCGTTGTCTGATTACCGCCCCTAACGTCCGCCTGAATGAAAGTTCCTGGGCGTTTCGTGCTTTACCTCAGCCAGTTCTTGGTTTCTAGTGGAGGAGTCCAAAGTATGAACCTGAAAAACCAACATGGCTGAACCCGCGCCGCCCGCTCCCGGATTGTTTAAGAAATTCCTGGTCCTGAAAGGTGCCGTTCGCGAGCTTTGGATCACCTTTACAGTCAAGTTCCTCGGCATTCTCGCCTACAGCCTCGCGAACTCATCGCTGGTTCTCTGGCTTTCCTACGATTTGGGCTACGATGATGTGCATGCCGGCTACCTGGTTTTTGGGTGGTCGGCGCTGATGACGTTTTTCACGGTGCTGGTGGGTTCCCTCACAGATGCCATCGGGCTGCGCAAAGCCTTTCTTTTCGGAGTCTGGATTTGTGTGGTAGCCCGCATGTTCATGACTTTCAGCACCTCCAAATGGCTGGCATTGGGTGCCGGTTTGGTGCTCCTGGCAGCAGGCGAGGCCTTGGGAACACCCGTGCTGGTGGCGGCAATCCGGCGCTATTCCACCACGGCCCAACGTTCCATCGCTTTTGCGATTTTTTACGCGATCATGAACCTGGGGTTCTTTGTGGCAGGCTACATTTTTGATTTCGTAAGGCAACATGTGGGTGAACCTCACGGCCTCTTTACCATCCCGGGTCTGGGTATTCAGTTGACCACGTATCGAACCTTGTTCCTGGTAAGCCTGATCGTGGAAATAATTCTCGTCCCGGTGCTTTACTTCGGCCTTCGCGACGGGGTGGAAGCCACCGATGAAGGAGTGAAGATCACCCCCGAAAAGCCCAAATACCCGCACGAAAACGTGGTGCGCTCGCTGGTTTTGTCGAGCCGTGACGCTTTCCATGACACGGTGAGGATTTTCACCGGCCTGTGGCGACAACCGGGGTTTTATAAGTTCCTGGCTTTCCTGGCGCTCGCCGCGTTTGTCCGGTTGATTTTCATCCAGATGTACTACACTTATCCTAAGTTTGGCATCCGGGAGTTGGGGGCGGGCGCGCCGATCGGCAGGCTTTGGAATATCAACTCGCTGCTGATCATCTTCCTGGTGCCGCTGGTGGGCGCATTCTCGCAAAGGATGGCGGCCTACCGCATGGTGACCATCGGAAGCGCCATTGCCGCAACTTCGGTTTTCATCATGGCCCTGCCCCCTGCCCTGTTCCAGGGACTGGCGGATGGACCGATTGGTAACGCGCTCGGCCACGGATACCTCGGCCTTAAAGGGGCCGTGCATCCATATTACGTGATGATCCTGTGCTTCGTGATCCTCCTGTCCGTCGGCGAAGCGATATACTCCCCCAGGCTTTATGAATATGCCGCCGCCATTGCGCCGAAAGGTCAGGAAGCCTCTTACATGTCGATTTCCTACCTGCCGTTTTTCATGGCCAAGCTGCTGGTGGCAAGTTCCTCCGGTTTCCTGTTGGCCCGCTTCTGCCCTGAAACCGGACCGCGCAACTCGCAGGCGCTGTGGCTTATCATCGCCCTGATCACCACAGTCGCCCCCGTCGGTTTGATCATGCTAAGGAAATATATCCGGGTCGCTGAGGCTGGACGCGATAACTAGACCACCGCCGGTTCCTCAATAATCAGCGCCCCGGAATGAGCATCCAGGGTGGCCTGAATGCCGAACGGCAGGGTTGCGTTATGAGGGATATGTCCAAAAGGCAGATCCATGACCGTCGGGATTTTGAGTGGCAGCAGCCGTTCTTTCAGAACCTCCTCCAATGTCTGGCGGTGCTCCTTGCTTTCTTTGGCTTTGGGGTCGTCGCAATCGGCATTGATGCCCACCGCCACACCCTTCACTTTGTTCAATGCGCCGGCATTCAGAAGCTGGGTAAGCATGCGATCAAACCGGTAGGGAACTTCTGACAGATCTTCAAAGAACAAAATACTGTCATCAAAAGAGGGTTGAAAGGGAGTGCCCATCGCGGCGCATAACAGCGTAAGATTACCCCCAATTAGACGTCCGCGAGCACGGCCTTTCCTAAGAATCCTGGCCGGCGGTCCCTGGTAACCCTGGGAAATGCTCCCGGGCGCCTCAGCCAGGGTGAGAGTGCGCAGAAAGCTGTCCAGGGTGAACTTGGGCATGTCGGGATGAATGAAGTCCGAGTTCAGCATGGGACCGTGGAAGGTCACCAGTCCGGACTTGATAAACATGGCCGCATGCAGGGAGGTGATATCGCTGTAGCCGATGAAGATTTTGGGGACTTTGCGGATGGCCTCGTAGTCGAGCCTCGGGAGAAGCCGCGCCGTTC
The DNA here is from genome assembly GCA_038209025.1 of Verrucomicrobiota bacterium. Taxonomy (GTDB): domain Bacteria; phylum Verrucomicrobiota; class Verrucomicrobiia; order Limisphaerales; family UBA8199; genus JBBQYD01. The sequence goes on from JBBQYD010000090.1 coordinate 7,191, forward strand.
CGTAGCCCCCACGGACACAGATGATCGCGCGGACTTTCTTGCTGGTGAACATCTTCATCAGGTCACCGGCGCGCTCACGGTCGGTCCCCGCCAAATAGCCCAGGCGGTTGCGCACCTTGGGGGCCAGCAGAGTCTTAAACCCCAGCTTTTCAAGGACCGCGACAGATTGGTCAATCGCCTTGGGGTCCGGGGGCGCACTGGCGGGAGCAATAATTCCGATGGTGTCCCCGAGGGACAATCGTGGTGGTTTGATTATTTTCTTCATGTAGTGATACGCTGCAAACAGATGGCTAAAGACGTTTTCGGAGCGACAAACTTCGCGGCTCAGGTCCGACGGTGCAACCGGGCCTTCAAAGGCAACGGCAATTTGGGTGGCGCCACAGGCGCGGTGGGCTGCTCGTGGGCATGCACCTTGGCTTGCTTGAGAGTCTCCTCCATCCACTGACCGGCCGTGGCTATGGCTTCACCGATCTGGGTTTCCGGAAAGTGGATATTGCCAATTTTGAAATCGGCGAGTTCCTGTACCGCCTCAACGGTCTGCGAAGCGGAATCAAGCGCCTTGTTCCACTTGGAGGCGACATCCGTCCCCAGGGTGTCATAACCATTAACCAACCATTCAAGCGTCCCCGTTTCGATATCCACCAGGAGCCCATGCACTGGCACGGCAGGGCTGATTATGGGTGACTGACGGACATAACTCGCGGCTTTGATCACGTTCTGCCGTTCGCTGCCAAACGTGCCAAAGAACTCACTCAGATTGTCGGGCAGCAAATGGCGGCCTATGCCGAGGATCTGAAACCGTTCCAGCAACTCCAGGGTGCCGGTCTTGCCCACCTGGCAATCCGTGTGGCCGATGATCGTTATTTCCTTGCCGCCCTTGATCGCACAGGCCAGCGACATGGACCGCATGGTGCTGCTCAAGGGGCTGGTAATGATGTTGCCGGCGTTGCGGAGCCAGATAAACTGTTCCTCGGGGATGCCGAGCACCTCAGGTATGAGTGGGTTCAGACGTGGGTCAATACACGTGAGCGCCACGATGGGAAGCTGACCCTCATACTCCGCGGGGCGAAGGCCCGCCTTGCTGTCTCCAGCGGCAGCTCGGTGGTTCGCGTCCAGAATGGCTTCCATCAACCGCATGGTCGAAATCTATTAACCTATGGTTTTCGGACGGTTAGTTTCCCGTGACCAAGGCGATCCTATCGCTCACGACGCCGCCGGCGGGGCCGGCTTGGGTTCATCCGCTTTCGCCCGGGGCTCGTGCTTGCTGAACCCAGGTATCCTCGCGATCAAATTCTCAAATTTTATCCCCGTCAGGCTTTCAATCACTGGCGGGAGTTGGGCCATGATCTGAGTAACATCGCCTGTGAGCTTGCTGGCCCCCCCGCCAGGTCCGTTACCCGAGTTAATGATCACCATCCGCTCGGTCTTGGAGAGCGGTTCGCTGATCTTGCCCGCGACTTCCGGGAGCACGCGGATGATCATCTCCACCACCGCCGCCTCGTTGTACTGCTTGAATGACTCAGCCTTCATGCGCATGGCCTCGGCCGTAGCCTTGCCTTGGGCCTCGATAATCGACGCCTGGGCCAAGCCTTTGGCCTTTTGAGCTTCAGCTTCGGCTATGCCCGTGGCCTTGGCAACATCCGCACTGGCAAACCCAGTCGCCTTCGCGGCGGCGGCGGATCCGGCGGCCTCGGTCTCCAACTGGAACTTCCGCGCATTCGCGAGCGTCTCCACGCGGTAGCGCTCAGCGTCGGCTGGCTTCTGGATATTCGCTTCGAGTTCCTTTTGTTTTCGCTGAATTTCCTGCTGCTGCAGTTCGATCTGCTTCTGCTTCTCGATGATCGTAACCTGCACTTCCTCAGCCTTCACCAGTTGCCCGGTTTTGAACTTCTGCAGGTCATACGCCAGGTCGGCCTCGGCTTTCCGCTGGTTCACCGCCGCCTGGTACTGGGCCAGGTTCGTCTGGTAATTGCGCTGCGCCTCGGCAATTTTGGTGTCGGCCGCGAATTTGGCCTCCTGGCCGGCCTGCGTGGCCTGCGCCGAACGTATCATGGCGTCACGGTCGGCTTCAGCCTGAGCGATCTGCGCGTCGCGTTTCACCTGCGCAATGCGCGGTTTGCCCAAGGCTTCCAGGTAGCCCTGGTTGTCCCGGATGTCGCGAATCGTGAAGCTTACGATGCCCAACCCCATGTTGGCCATGTCCCCCGCAGCGACTTCCTGCACCTTGGCGGCGAAAGCGTCGCGATTCTGGTAAATGTCCTCCACCGTCATGGTTCCGAGAATCGCGCGCAGATGGCCTTCCAGCGTCTGCATCGCAATGTTTTTGATCTCCTCGGTCCCCTTGCTCAGGAACTGCTCGGCGGAGGTGGCAATGGAAACATCGTCACCCTTGACTTTGATTTGCGCCACGCCATCAACCCGCACCGGCACGCCTTTGCTCGTGTAAACCTCCGGCGTTTGGACATCGATCGTGAGTAGTTCGAGTGACAGCAAATCAATCTTTTCGATCACCGGAATCACAAACGTGCCGCCACCTTTTACCACCCGAAAACCGCGCACCTGCGCCGTGCCATCCGGATCAATTAGCCGGTGCTTGCGCCCGGAAACGATGAGCACCTGATTGGGGCCGACCTTGGTGTAGCGGCTGGCCCATACGGCGATGAAAACGATGATAACCGTTACGATGCCTACCGTCGCGATGATCGCGGTGCCGTAATTCGCGGGTATTTGAGAAATGGAGAACAGCGGGTTCATAGAGTTGGCAGGTTTAGGTTTTTTCCCCGTTTTCCACAGGGCTCACGTAGAACTGATTACCGACAATCGCAACAATTTTCACCGGCCGCCCACAGTCAACCCGCCCCCCCGCCTGATTCCGTGCCGGGGCGGTATAACGAGTCCCGGCTTGCACATAGGCTATTTCACCGACGCCATTCTCGGGGATCGGGGTGATAATGTTGGCGCTCTGCCCGATGAGCGACCGAACATGCGATTCACTGGAGCTTTGGGTGCTGTGAAATATCTTGCTGAAGAGCAACAAAACCGCCCCGGCCACCAGCAGCCCACCGAGGATCGACAACGGCGCACTGATATACGCCGGACTCGTAGCCTCAATGCGCGCAAAAATCATCCCAAACCCGCCCATCGCGGTAATGAAGGAAGCAATGGTCGTGGGACTGAAGGCGGAAATGCCGGGCATGCCCGTGTGCTCGAAACCAACCTCGGCATGCCCTCCCGTGCCGACATCCGCGTGGGCATCGCTGCCACCGAATAAATGGCCCAGAACCGCGCTCGCCAGAGTAAACACCAGACCGACCCCGAAACAAATCGAATAGATCAGGAAATCCATAAGTTCCTCACGCAGCTGTTGGGCTTAGTTAAAACCCTCCTTGCTCGTCAAGCAAGCAATTGTTTAGAGATTCTCCAGCGCAAAATCCGTCAAAACATCCATCCACCCAACGCTGATCGGCCTGGTCAGTTCGTAGGACCTCCCGAAGTCCGTCGTGAACAATTCGGTCTTTAGCCGGGCAACGAATGCCGGGTCCGAAGTGGCGACATTATGCTCGCGGCACAAGCGAAGGCTAAGGTGGTTTAAATTGGACGAACCGAGGCACGCCCAATCGTCCACCACCATGGCTTTGGCGTGAGTCATGCCCGGATAGAAATAGACGCGCACCCCGTGCTGCAGCAGGTAGTTTGCGGTCACCAGGTTGCTCCGCGCGCCCGCTTTGAAATCGTTCAACCGCGGCAGGATGACCCGGACATCCACACCCCGGCGGCGCGCGTGAACGAGGGCGGCAGTCACTCGCTTGTCAAATAAGTATGGGTTCTCGATATATACATGATTTCGCGCTTTGCCCAAAGCGCCAAAAACCGCCGTGCTAAAAGGCTTCCAACCCGTGCGGGTGGGGAGCAACCGCACTTTCATTTCCCCGGCGCCAGCCGGGGTTGGACCCCGGGGCTTCAGCAATGCCGCCAGATAGGCAGCGTCCCCAAACCAGCCTTCGTGCGCCCAGGCCCGTGCAAAATCCGCTTCCAACGCATGCACCACCGGCCCCCGCAACTCCACCATCAGGTCATGCCATTCATAGCGATATTCGCGCCCCAGGTTCATGCCGCCCAGCCACGCCCGGGAACCATCCACGAGGAACAGCTTGGTGTGATCCGACGACATCCAAGGGTTCAAATAGGGCCGAACCTGCACTTGGGACCCGGATTTCAGATACTTGAGAATGGAGGTAGGCTGGTCGAAACTCTCCGGCAGGGGGGTGCCAGGCGGTGCCCCCCCGGAAGCGAGGCTGCCCATCCGATCGATGATAACCCGGGTCTTCACGGAACCCGACCCGGCTTTAAGCTGGTCCGCGACGCTCACGGCAACATCATCGGTATCAAAGATATAGACGTCCATGTTGATACTGTTGGTAGCGGTGCGGATCGCCTCTTTGAGTTCCGGAAAAAAGAGGTTCCCGTCCACCAAGAGGCGCAAATCACCGTCTTGGAGCACGGTGCCTGTATAGCGATCCAACCAATGCTCCCATTCCTGGAGATTCATTCCCGGCGAAGCGCCGGCTGGCGGCGGTTCTCGCGGAAATTGCGGCCGCGGGAACCGCAGAAATCGCCAGACGGTTTGCACGCCGAAATCGAGCAACCGGGCAGCGCTCGATACCGGGTTTTTCACAATCGCCAGGCCATGGCTTTCAAGCGTGAACGCGCTCAAACCGCGGGCGTTGAAGAGCAGGTCGAACCCCCGCTCCGTGCGATCGTAAAGCGCCGCCGGCGAGAGCCACACCGAGCGCTTGTTGCGAGTGTCGAGCAAAAGCCCCTGAACAAAGTTCCGTGAACTTGGGCTGAGGACGACAAACAGGGATTCCCCCGGAAACTGCAGACCGAGGTGGTGCCCCAAAAGCCCCGCCAATTCACCCACGGTCTCCTCCATCGAGAGACGCCGTTGAATCATCACCCCGGGCGGAACCTGGTTCAAAGGCCGAAACACCGGACGTCCGGAGGTGTCGCGAAATATGACGCCGTCCGCCAGGTAGGACTGATAATAGATACCCTGCCCCGGTTCAAGTGGCGCCAGTTGCTCCAGCCAGTCCATGAGCATCTCACTCCAGGTTTTGCCGGAAATCACCACCGCTTGACGCCATGATTGCGACGTCCTGGCGACCCCGTCATGAACGCGTCGGAGCCTTGCCGAGTTGGCTTCAAAGCCATCTGTAGGGACTCGCAGCTTTTTCCAATTCCCGGCAAAAACGGTCCGCTGGTGAACCGGCCCAAAGTGAAACTCGATGTTGTTGCCTTTCACGAAAACACTCGGAATCGGCGCACCGGCATCCGTCAATCGACGCCATTGGTCGAGCGACTCCTGGTATTCCGAGGCCGCCCCTGATTTCATGCCGCAGAACCCCAGCAGGACCAGCCAGCAAAGTCCCAGTCTGGCCCGCCAGCGCGCTGCCCGGTTTGCCCTGTAATATGTCTTCAATTTGGATCGAATCGAAATCAACTTGCTTGGCATAGCTTTACCCCGGGCCCGGGTCAAACCATATATGCATTGACTGAACGGACCGGTTTCCTTAAACAGAAAGGCGTGACTTCTGCCAAAACCGAATAACGAAAAGAAAATCTATGCCTGATCTGAAACAACTTTACGAGGCCATCGTGAGCGGGAATGCCAAAGCGTCTCTTGCCATCACCCAACAAGCAATTGCGGAAGGCACCAACCCTCTCACCCTGGTAAACGATTACATGGTGCCAGCCATGGACGAAGTGGGCCGCCGCTTTGAGGCCAACGAATACTTCGTGCCGGAACTCCTGATTTCCGCCCGCGCCATGAAGGCCGCCCTGGACATCCTTAAGCC
>JBBQYD010000091.1:0-13028 GCA_038209025.1 Verrucomicrobiota bacterium
ACGGCTGGGTCCTTGGAAGGTTCCAGGGAACCCATGCGTTGTTCGAAATCGGCCACCGCGCGAGCCTTGATTTGCTCGCCGATTTGCATTTCGCGATGGTATTCGGATGCCATCATCCTGCCGTTGCCGAGCCCGTGGTAATAGATCATGTAGGTGACCGCGAACATGATGCACAAATTGAACAACCAAACCCACCAGCGCGGGAGTTTGTTGTCCAGTTCGCGAATGCCGTCGTAGTCGTGATCCAGCAGTAACGGGTCCAGGGGTCCCTGGTCCGGATGCGGTTGGTTATTCATGGTGTTCTCCGGGGTTGAGGGGGAGAGTGGGTTGGAGATGGGAAAGAGGAGCGGGATCCGGGACCGGGTCCAGGGGAACACGGGCCATGGCGTCCAAATGACTTTTCTTCTGGAGCATGGTCCAGATGATGGCACCGGTGAACACCGACACAAACAGGCAGAGCGAGACGATCCCAAAGGTGTCGATACCCGTAAAATTTCGGAGCACGTTTTGAATCATGGCTGCGGTTGGTTGTGGTTCAGGCTGGCGGCGACGGCGGCCGCGGGAGCGTTGGTGGGCATAGACTTGATATCCGTGCCCAGCCGCTGCAAGTAAGCAATGATCGCGATAATTTCACGGTCCGGCGGCGCGTTAGTGATCGACTGGCCGGCCAGCGCGGTGACAATTTTTTTGGATTGGGCGTCAATGCTCTGGGGGGCATTCAGGATGTCATCATCCGTGTAGGGCACACCCACCCGGCGCAGGGCGCGGAGGCGGACGCCGACCACCGTGGTGTCCAACCGCTGGCTCAGCAGCCACGGATAGGACGGCATAATCGAGCCTGGCGAGGTGTTGCGCGGGTTTTCCATGTGATTGAAGTGCCAGGCGTCCGGGTACTTGCCGCCTACGCGGTGCAGGTCCGGGCCCGTGCGCTTGGATCCCCACAGGAACGGGTGGTCATAGACAAACTCGCCCGCTTTGGAGTATTCGCCGTAGCGTTCGGTTTCGGAACGGAAGGGCCGCACCATTTGTGAATGGCAGCCCACGCAACCTTCGCGGATGTAAACGTCGCGTCCGAGGCACTCGAGCGGCGTATAAGGCTTCACGCTGGCGATGGTGGGCACGTTTTCCTTGATCAGGAACATGGGCACAATCTCAATCAGCCCGCCAATGACCACCGCCACCGTGGTTAAGACGGTGAACGTCACCGGCACACCCTCCAGCCAGCGGTGTCCGAGTTTCATGCTTTCACGGGACGCGGCCGGGTTCAACGCCGGAGCCTGGTCCTCTTCATCCCCGATGAACCTGCCCGCCTTCATGGTGCGATGCAGGTTGATGATCATGAGCACGATGCCCGTGATGTAGAGCGTCCCGCCGACCGCGCGCAACTGGTGCATCGGGATCAGCCGGATCACCGTTTCCAGGAAGTTGGGGTATTGCAGGAAGCCGTCGCTGGTGAATTGTTTCCACATCAAGCCCTGGGTCACGCCGCTGGTGTATAGCGGCACGACGTAAAACATCATGCCCAGCAAGCCGATCCAGAAATGGTAATTGGCGAGCTTGACCGACCATAGTTTGGTGTTGTAAAGACGGGGCACCAGCCAATAGAGCAGCGAGAAGGTCAGGAACCCGTTCCAGCCCAGCGCGCCGGTATGCACATGGGCGATGGTCCAATCCGTGTAATGGGAGAGGGCGTTGACGCTCTTGATGGCGAGCATGGGGCCTTCCAGAGTAGCCATGCCATAGGCGGTGACGGCTACGACCATGAATTTGAGCATCGGTTCCTGGCGGACCTTATCCCATGCGCCGCGGAGCGTGAGCAAGCCGTTGAGCATGCCGCCCCAGGAGGGTGCGACCAGCATGATGGAGAACACCATGCCGAGGGATTGCGCCCAATCGGGCAGGGCGGTGTAGAGCAGGTGATGGGGCCCGGCCCAGATGTAAATAAATATCAACCCCCAAAAATGGATGATCGAGAGCCGGTAACTGAACACCGGGCGGTTGGCGGCTTTGGGCAGGAAATAATACATCATGCCCAGGTAGGGAGTGGTGAGGAAGAACGCCACGGCGTTGTGGCCGTACCACCATTGCACCAGGGCGTCCTGCACGCCGGCATAAATGGAATAGCTCTTGAACGCGCTGGCCGGCACCTCCAGCGAGTTGAAGATATGCAGGATGGCCACGGTGATGGCCGTGGCGATATAGAACCAGATCGCCACATACATGTGTTTTTCCCGGCGGCGCGCGATCGTGCCGAGCAGGTTGATGGTAAACGCCACCCAGATCACCGCGATGGCAATGTCGATGGGCCATTCCAACTCGGCGTATTCCTTGCTGGTGGTCAGACCCAGCGGCAGGGTGATGGCCGCCCCCACAATGATGGCTTGCCAGCCCCAGAAATTGATCCAGCTCAGGAGGTCGCTGAACATCCGGGCCTTGCACAGCCGCTGCAGCGAATAGTAGATGCCGCAAAACATCCCATTCCCCACGAACGCAAAGATCACTGCGTTCGTGTGCAGCGGGCGGATGCGGCCAAAGGTGGTAAACGGCGTGTCCAGATTCAGTTGCGGCCAGAAAAGCTGGCAGGCGGCCAGCAGCCCCGCGCTGGTGCCGATCAGCCCCCAAAGGGCCGTTGCGATCGCAAACGCGCGCACGACGTGGTTATCGTATTTGAAGGTCTCAATCGGTCCTGTGCGGTGCGCCCGCAAACCGGCATTGTCTTGTGGCAAGGCTGTGGCACTCATGCGAGTTTATCCGTGTCAGATGTTGGTTTGGTTTTTCGCGCGCCTTCCGGTTCCGTCAGAATGCGCATGGAGGGGGTCTGCGTATCTTCATACTGCCCGGAGCGCACGGCCCAGATGAACCCGCCCAGGAAAACCAGGGCGACGCTCAGGCTCGCGAGGATCAGTATGACAATGACAGACATCAGGATTGGTAAATGTTTAACGATTTGGCCGCCCAGGTGGTCATGCCGCAGGCAAACAACACCACGGAGACGGAGCTCAACGGCATCAAAACCGCCGCAATCAAAGGCGACAATACGCCCGCGGCCGCAATGCTTATTCCGATGAGATTGTATAATGCGGAAACGGCAAAGCTCAAGCGGATGATGCGCACTGACTGCCTTGAAAAATCCAATAAATCACCGAGGCGGCCGACCTGGGTTGCCTCCATGATCACATCGCTGGCCGGGGAGAACGCGCCCGTCTTTTCCACGACCGCCACCCCCACGTCACTCTGCCGCAGCGCCCCGGCGTCGTTCAGGCCGTCCCCCACCATCATTACCGTGCGCCCCGCTTTTTGCAGACGCTCGATGAACTGCAGCTTTTCCAGGGGGCTTTGGTTGAAGTGCAGCCGGGAGCCGCTGCCAAACCACTCCCGGAAACGGTCGCGTTCGCGCGCGTTGTCGCCGCTCAACAGGGCCAGTTCATAGCGGCCTGCGAGGTTTCGAACCAGGCTGTCCGCTTGATCCCGTGCCTGGCTGGCCAGGGAAAACGTGCCGCGGCAAACACCGTTGATGGCCAGGGCCACCAGGCTGCCTTCAACCGGCGGGCAGGCCCCGGCGGGCAGGCCTTGCCGTTGCAGCCAGGCAGGTGACCCGAGCAGGATCTCGCGACCCGAAACCACCCCGGTCAGCCCCGCTCCCGGCACTTCACGCACGTGCTCGAAAACCGGGCTGGACAGGAGGCCCAGGTGACGGTTGATCCGCACGGAATAGGGGTGCGCCGACTGCCGGGCCAGACCGGACGCCAGATCCATTTCTTCCCGGGTCAATTCCCGGTGTCCTTCCGCGGGCCAGAATCGCACTTCGGTGGCCTCCGCCATCGTCAACGTGCCGGTCTTGTCAAAGACGATGGCGTCCACCCGCGCCATGGTTTCGAGCACCAGGATGTTGCGCAGGAACACATTCATCCGCGCCAGCAACCGCTGAGCCGTGCCCAGCGTGAAGGGCGCTGAGAGGGCCAGCGCGCAGGGGCAGGCGACGATCAAAACCGCAGTAAACGCTCTTAGACCCGTTCCCAGGCCGCTGCGCAAAGTCCAATACCCGGCTGCGCCCAGCGACAGCAGGATGACGATGCGGGTGAACCAGCGGCTGAACCGGTTTGTCAGGGAGTAAAGACAGCTATGCTTCTCCTTTCGGAACGCGTCGTTGTTCCACAGCGAGGTGAGATAGCTTTGCGACACGGGCCGCAGCGTCTCCACCTCAATCGCGCCCCCGGTCTGTTTCCCGCCGGCCTGCAGATGCTCGCCGGCCTGTTTGGAAACCGGCTCGGATTCCCCGGTGACAAAACTGTAGTCGATGCAGGCCGGTCCGGAGATCAGTTTTGCGTCCGCCGGGATGAGTTCGCCATGGCGAATGACCAGGCGATCTCCCACCGCTAGCTGCGAAATGGCGACTGATTCCTCCCGCTGCCCAGCCTGGCGCGTGGCCGCCAAAGGGAAAAAATTCCGGTAATCCCGCTCAAAGGAAATCCGGTCATGGGCGCGCCGCTGGAAGATCCGTCCGCACAACAGGAAAAACACCAAACCAGCCAGTGAGTCCAGGTAGCCTTCGCCCGTGCGGGAGAGAATTTCAAAAGCGCTCTGCACGTAGAGCGCGGCCAACCCCAGCGCGATGGGCACATCCAGGGTCATTATGCGCTGCCGGCAGGAGGTCCATGCGGAGCGCCAGTAATCTCCCGCGCTATACACCACCACCGGCAGGGCCAGCGCCAGGCTCAGGGCGCCAAAAACCACGCGAAAAAACGGACCGCTGAAACTGTCCAACCCCAGGTACGCGGGCAGGCTGATCAGCATGATGTTCCCAAAACCGAACCCGGCGATACCCATTTGCAGCCATAGCCGGCGGCGGGCGCCGTCCCGGGGGCGCCGCTCCAGTCCGCCCAGCGTCAGATGCGGCGGGTAGCCAATCGAGTCCAGCAGCGCGGCCAATTCGCTGAGCTTTAACTTCGCCGGGGTGTAGCTGATCGCAACTTCCCGGCGCGCGAAGTTCACCTGGGAGCGTCCCACCCCGGGATGCAGCCGGAACAAGTTCTCCAGCAGCCACACGCAGGCCACACAATGAATGGCGGGTATCTCCAGGGTGACCCTCGCCATTTTGTCGTCGGCGAAATCCAGCAACTTGTCCCGCACCGCCGGCTCATCCAGGAACTCCCAGGCGGCCGTTTGGCGGGGGCGCACCCGCACCCCCGGATGCTCATTGAGTTGGTAGAACTGGTCGAGACCGCTTTCGGCCAGCAGGTCATGCACCACCCGGCAGCCCTGGCAGCAGAAGTTCTTCCCTTCGCGCGCCAGGCTCTCATCCCGGCACGGCTCGCCGCAATGAAAGCAGGCGGCGGGCACGGCGTCCTTCGGCTCCAGCAACCGATCGGCGGTGCGCTCCAGGGAATGTTCAGAGGTGGCAATCACGATGCAAAACCAAGTGCCTCATTCATAAAGCCAGGGCGCGGGCGCCTTTGGCCAGAGAATGCGGGACGATGTGCAACAGTAAACCGGAAACACAGGGCAGGAGTAAAACAAGAAAGCGGGCGGAATGCTCCACATTTATTGCTTTTTTAAGAGCAATCTTGAGCTATGCAGAAAACCCGCCCGCCAAAGCGGCTGGCCAGCGCCCGATCACCGTGTCCGCAGGGGACCGGTAGCTATTGAGCGGCGGGATGGACCTCCCGGGCGATGGCGCGGGCGTCATCGGCCACCAGTTTGGCGGTGGATTCGGGGGTGCCGCCGGACTTCAGCAAGCTTTGGAGGTCAAGAATGACATCGTTCAGTTGGGCCTGGGTGACACCGTTGCCGTTGACGACCGCCATGGCATTCTGGAGCAGCCGGGAGCGGGTGTTCGGGGAGAGCGGATGGCTAGCGAGCGCCGGGAGCAGGTCATTGGCGAACTTGGTCAAGGTTCCGCTGGAAGGTTTTCGCGGTCCCTGGGCGGCGGCGGCCAGGTTGCGGGCGAAGCTCTGGACCTGGGCCGGCGTGACCGGGGTATTGGTCTTGAGAGACAGCACGTCGGTGGTGAGCCGGTTGAGCGGCGGCTGGGGCGGCATGGCGGCGATCGCCGGGGTGGCCGGTCGCGCGACGGTCGGAGCGGTCGCGGGAGGCACGCCCTGACGCGCGTTGTTTTGGTCCCGGATATCTTTCGCGCGCTGCTTGATGATTTGTTCCGGCCCGGCGAATAAGACGGTGCCGCTCAATATCAGCGGCAAAATGATCGAGAATGTTCTCATGGGCGGTCTGGGTGAGCGGTTTAATTGTTCCGGACGGTTTTGGCAATCTCGCTTCCGCGGAACAAGGTGATGTAGTCGGCCAGAATTTTCTCCGTTTCCCGCAGGGTGACATCCACCACGGGAGCGGTTTCATCCTCCAGGTTCTCCCGGGTTTCGGCATCCAGGAGATCATCGGAGTTGGCCTTCACCCGAGCGCTGGCCAGGTCATTCGTGCTCGTGGCGTTGTCGGCGGCTTTGGCTACGCTATTGGTCTTCTGCACCGGCGGGGGGAGGCCTGGCAGGCTCGCGTTCTTGAGCGTGATTTCATAGACCTTGTCCTCGGTCTCTTGGCGGACCTTGCGCTCTTTGTCCCTGGACTTTTGACGGGCTTCATCCTCGGTTTTTTCTTTCAAGCGCACTTGCTCGTTGAGCGAAATGGTCTTATCGGCCTGCCGTTTTTTGAAGATATCGATGTCTTCCCGCACGTAGTCCCAGTCTTTGCCGCTGGTCACCCGTTCCGTCGAGCGCCGCTTCAGTTCATTGAGCACTGGCGCCACCATGTTGACGGGGTCGTATTTCGCCGCGTCAATGGTGTCCCAGGGCAGGGCGAAATCGAGCGAGGTTTCCCCGATGTCCTTGGATTCATTGAGAATCGAAGGCAGCACGATATCAGGCGTTACCCCTTTGAGCTGGGTGGAAGCGCCGCTGGCGCGATAAAACGTGGCAATGGTGAGCTTGAGCGCGCCGGGATCGTTCGTAAGTTCCAGGTCGCCCACCCGCATGAATGGCTTGATGGGATTGACGCTCTGGACGGTGCCTTTGCCGTGGGTTGAAATGTCACCCACAATCAGCGCGCGTCCGTAATCCTGCAGCGCGCCCGCCAGAATTTCCGACGCCGAGGCGCTGAACCGGCTGGTGAGCACAATGAGCGGGCCCTCGTAAGCAATGCTGGGATCACGGTCGGATTTGACCTGCACCCGGCCATCGGTATCCCGGGATTGGACGACCGGGCCATCTTTGATGAAGAGGCCTGTCAGACGGATGGCTTCCTCCAGGGAACCGCCGCCATTGCGCCGCAAGTCCAGCACCACGCCCGCCACATTTTCCTGCTTCAGTTTGGTCAGCAGTTTGGCGACATCATCGGTGGTGCTCTTGTTCTCCGATTTGCCCCGGGTGTTGGCGGGGTCGAAGCTCGCATAGAACGACGGCAGGTCAATCATCCCCAGGCGCAACGGCGCTTTGCCCGGGGCGTTTGGCACATCGATCACTTTGGCTTTGGCTTCCTGGTCTTCGAGTTTGATCTCATCGCGAACCAGGCTCACGATCTGCCGGGTGGAGGAGCCTTCGCCGGCCGGGATGATCGTCAGCCGCACCTCGGTGCCCTTGGGACCGCGGATTAGCTGCACCGCCTTGTTCAGGCTCATATCGACCACATCCACCGGGGGTTGATTGCTTTGGGCTACCGCGACAATGCGATCCTTGTCTTTGACCTTCTTGCTTTTTTCCGCCGGCCCGCCGGGCAGCAGCCGCCGGATCGTGCAATAGCCGTCCTCCGATAGCAGTTCGGCGCCGATTCCGAACAAGCTCAGGTTCATGCCGATGGCAAAGCTCTCAAGCTGCTCGTGGCCAAAATAATCCGAGTGCGGGTCATACACATGCGCCAGCGCCGTCAAATAGACCTGGAGCACATCGTCATTGTCCCAGTCCTGAAAGGTTCGCAGGGTCCGGTGGTAGCGGTTCTTGAGGGTTTCCACGATTTCCTCGCGCTCGGATTTCGGCTTGCCATCGGTCACTTTGGTTGAAGGCTCCCGCTTGTCTTTCTCCGCCTTTTTGCGGGCTTCGATCTTGCCCAGGCGCTCCTGCAGGTATTCAAAACGCAGCCGCTGCTGCCACAGTTTGTGGGCTTCCTCAAGGTCCTTCGGACGGGGCGCCTCGCGCCGGTTCACAATGATTTTTTCGTCCGTATCGAAGGTGAATTTCTCAGTATCGAGGAGCTTGTCGGCGTAATCCACCCGCTGCTGCAAGCGTTGCATGAACCGGTTGAAAACCTCCGTTGCGGGAAGCGTGTCGGCCACGCCGCGGCGGGTCACCGTGACGTTGTCCAGATTGGTGCGGTACAGCTCGAAGTGTTCGAGATCCGACTGTATGAAGTGCAGTTTCTGTGGGTCGAGCAATTCCAGGTAGCGGTCCAGGAATTTGCTGGAAACCGAGTCATTGAAGGGCTGGCGCAGGTAATGCATTTGCTCGAGCATTTTGGCCGTGACAAACGCGATCCGGCCATCCGCCGGGCCGGGTCGCACGGGGCTGAAAACGCGGTTGGTCCTTTTCTCGCCCGGTTGCGCGGCCGGCGAGTTGGCGGTTGCGGAAGGAGTATCAGCAAAGGCGAAATCGGGAACTGCGAGTGCCAAACCCAGCGCCAACAGCAGAAACTGGCAAGCAAATTTAACTTTCATTTAAAAATTCAGGCAAAAGATACCATAGCTTGGACCAATTGCACCAAATACCGTTCACCCATTGCCGTTTCCAGGTGGTGCCACCCGGTCCCGGTGCCCTCAGGTTTTGGCCCCTGCATCACGTGGAGACGCGGAGAACGCGGCGGAGCTAAACCCCGCTCCGGGTGTGCCATCAGGTTTTAGCCCCCTGCGCCTTCCTCCTTTATCATTGTCACCTCATCCGTTATATTTGCCGGGCATGGCTGCTACGTCCGAACCCCCAGCGCTGCTTCCCGGAACGGTGGAAGTCGAGGAGACCAGCTCCAAGTCGAGCCTGGAGCCGGGTTACCTGGTCATTTGCTGGAATGACCCGGTGAACTTGATGCCTTATGTGACGCACGTCTTCCAAAAGGTGTTTGGCTGGGGCCGCCAGAAAGCCGAGTTTCACATGCTGCAGGTTCATGAGCGCGGGAGCAGTCTTTTGACCCGGGAAAGTCTGGAGAAAGCCGAGCATTACGTTCATCAGTTGCAGCAATATCACCTGCACGCCACCATGGAGCGGGACGAGTGAAGTTGCTGAGCCGCGATGCCGAGAAAACGGTTTTCCAGATGGGCAAACGCGAGAAACGCCAGTTTCTGCAAGTGTTGGGGCTCTATCCGCGCATCCCGACGGCACACTATACGATTAGCCGGGATCGGAGCCTGCCAGGTTTCGAGGAGAGCCAGCGGTTGCTGGACGAGGCCATCGCCGAGCTGCGGGCCGAGAATCAACGCCGCCTGAAAGAGTTTTTGGCGGAGCCTGGGCGTTTTTCCGAGGGCGCGGGTCTGATCGCCCTTGCGATCCCAGCCGCCAGCCTGGAATGGCTGCTGCAAATCCTCAATGACGTGCGGGTGGGCAGTTGGGTGGCCGTGGGTTCGCCCATGGGGAGCATCCTGGGGGTGCTATCCGCCAAAACCGCTCCGGATATTTGGGCCATGGAGGTCGCCGGGTATTTCGAAGCCTGCCTGTTGGAGGCGATCACGGGCGAAAACCCGCACGGTTAAGGAAATCAGCCATGCTTTCGCCCGGTGAACCATGGTTTCCCGATCCCCGCGCGGCGGATGCCGAGGGCCTGGTGGCGGTCGGTGGTGACCTGTCCACGCCCCGCCTGCTGGCAGCCTATCGCGCCGGCCTTTTCCCCTGGTCGGTGGACCCCATCACCTGGTGGTCGCCGGATCCGCGCGGCATCATTCCACTCGGCGCCTTGCACGTCTCCCGCAGCCTGCGGCGAACCCTGCGGCGAGGCACCTACCAGGTGACGTTTAACCAGTCGTTTGAAACGGTTATTGAGGCCTGCAAATCCGCTCCGGGCCGCGGGGCCACCTGGATAAGCGCCAAGTTGATGCGCGCCTACCTTCGCCTGCATCGGGAGGGGCACGCGCACAGCGTGGAAGCCTGGCGGGACGGCACCCTGGCGGGCGGCATTTATGGGGTCGCCGTGGGCGGCTTGTTTGCCGGGGAATCCATGTTCCACCGCGCGGATGATGCCTCCAAGGTGGCGCTGGTTCACCTGGAGGAGCACTTGCGCGCGCGCGGCTGCGCGCTATTTGACATTCAAATGCTCACCCCCATCACCCGGCAGATGGGCGCCGTGGAAATCTCCCGCGAGGAGTATCTCAGCCGGCTCGCCCTTGCGGGGCATAAAACGTACCAGTTTCTGGAGCCGGATGCGTCCCCCCAAGGCCCGCCATGAGGTCAAGCTTATTAGGGTATATGCCCTATTGCTGCTTGCCGGGACGTTGCGGTGCCGTATCATTCATATTCGGCACATCGTGTCGAAAAAATAGTTGAAAAAGTTACCCGGTAGATTTCCAAGGCGGCGGTTTCTCACAGTCGGATCACTCGGGGGCATGGGCCTTTGGGCGAGCGCTTCCGATAATCTGGGTGCGCGCGCGGTGCGCGGCATGGTGGAGCAGGCTGGGCGGGGCGTGTTGCCCTCTCCCCACACCCCGCTGCCCGCGGATTGGCGCGATGACCAGCTCACCGCCGCCTGGCTGGGCCATTCCACGGTGCTCATTAATTTCCAAGGCCTCAACATCATCACGGACCCGGTGCTGGGCCGCCGGGTGGGGGCTGAAACGCTCCTGGGAACCATCGGGGCAAAACGGTTTATCGCCCCGGCCCTGAGGCTGGACCAACTGCCGCCCATTGACCTGGTGATTCTCTCCCACGCGCACATGGACCACTTCGATACCGCCACGCTGCGGCGGTTGCCGGGTTCGCCCCAGGTGGTCACCGCGCGGGCGACGGCCGATTTGCTCGAAAAGACCGGGCTCCACCGGCACTATTCGCTGGGCTGGGGTGAAGCGGCGTGCGTGAAATCCCTGGCGGGCGACATCCAGGTGGAAGCCTTTGAAGTCAGGCATTGGGGCGCCCGCTGGCGCTATGACCGCCAACGGGGTTACAACGGCTACATTCTCTCGCGCGGCGGCCAGCGGGTGATCTTTGGCGGAGACACGGCTTACACCGACACGTTCGCGGCGCTCCGCGGCAAAGGCCCGTATGACCTTGCCATCATGCCGATCGGCGCCTACAACCCCTGGACCTGCTCTCATTGCACCCCCGAGGAGGCTGTGCGGATGGCGGACGCGGCCGGTGCGGACCGCTTGCTGCCCATTCATTTCAAAACCTTCCCCCTGGGCCGCGAAGACCGCGGCGAGCCGATTGAGCGGCTGCACGCCGCCTTGCGCACGGACCGCATCGGCTGGAGTGATGTGGGGCAGACCTTTGTCGCTTGATAAAGCATTTTACAAACGCGGCGAAATTTGTTCTTCTCGTTCGAGAACTTATGAAAAAGCCGATGAAGGTTAGTTTTTACGCGCTGGGTTTGGGATTGGTTCTTCTGGCCCAGGGATGCGTACAGGACGCCGAAACCGCGTTTTGGTGGCTGCCAGCCCCGTGGATGCCGGTTCAATTTTCGGCCCCCGTGGATGCCACCCAGTCTGGCGGAGGCTCCAGCGGCGGTTCGAGCAGTGCCGGCATCGGCGGCAATTAACCCAGGCCCCGCAGGCCAATCGCGCGCCGGGCCGTTGGCACGGTTCGCGGATTGGGGCACGGTCTGGGCAATTTCAGAAGGCCCAACGGGCCGGAGACTCCTCAGCTTGGGGCAGCGCCCCAAGTCAGGTCCCTATCGTTGTTATGGCCCCGAACGTGGCGATAGGTCCGCAGTGAGGGAGAGTTGAGGTTGTCCAGAGTGCCGGCGATACGTGCGTTCTCTCTTGTTTTCGCGTGAACCAAAAGATAAAGTCCAAGTGCTTTGCGTGTAGAAGTATCGAAGAATTGGTTTCGGATATTGGGCCCGCGCGGACGAGGTGCAGACCTGGTTAGCGCAAAACCGGCCACCACCAATTGATCCATGACAAAATCCCCCACCAACGACGCTGCTGTGATCGAGATTAAGTCAAATCGGGACATTCAGCCGTGTCTGTCAGTTGTCATGCCTGTCTATAACGAGGCGTCGACGGTGGCGCAAGTCGTGCGCAGCGTTCTCCAACAGCAACCCGTGTTAGAATTGATCGTCGTAGATGATTGCTCCGCGGACAAGACCTGGGATGCTCTTCAGGAGCTGGGCCGGACGGAACCTCGTTTGAGGTTACTGCGCCACGACACAAACCAGGGCAAAGGGGCGGCATTGCGGACGGGCTTCAAGCACGCCTCGGCACCCATCGTGATCATTCAGGATGCGGATTTCGAGTATGATCCTGCTGAGTATCACCTGGTGCTGAGCCCCATCCTAAGCGGCAAAGCCGACGTGGTTTTCGGCTCGCGCTTCGGCAGCGCAACCGGGCATCGAGTGCTCTATTTCTGGCACTCGATTGGAAACAAGTTGCTAACGACGCTCTCCAATATGGCGACCAACCTGAACCTGACGGACATGGAAACCTGCTACAAGACCTTCAAAAGGGAGGTGCTCCAGCAGATTCAAATCGAAGAGAGCCGGTTCGGGTTCGAACCGGAGATCACCGCCAAGATCAGCAAGCTGAAATTACGCATCTATGAAGTTTCCATTTCCTACTATGGTCGAACCTATGAGGAGGGGAAAAAAATCAATTGGCGCGATGGTTTCAGTGCCCTGCGCTGTATTTTGAAGTATAATTTTCTGCGATAATGAGTGACAAACCCAATGTCATAGCGAACACAGCCGACTTTGAGTTCGAAGCGCTGGCCCAAGCTAGTAACTATCGTGCCGCCTTGACGAGGGAATTCGCAGGCTTCGTGAAAGGGAACGTGATCGAAGTGGGTGCCGGCATCGGGCAGATGACGAAGCCCTTCGCCAGCCTTGCAGGGGTCAAGCGCCTGCTGGCCGTCGAACCAGATGCGGTCTTTTGCGCCCGGCACCGCTCCCAATTTCCCGGGCAT
>JBBQYD010000092.1:0-13017 GCA_038209025.1 Verrucomicrobiota bacterium
GATTCTACGAACGGATCGAGGCGACGCTTTCGACACTGCATCGCGAAGGGACCTACAAGACGCTCAAATACGTGACGGGACCCATGTCGGCACACGCCGAATTGGAGGGGTACGGCCGCGTGATGGTCCTTTGCTCGAACAACTACCTGGGCTTCTCGGACCACCCCGACCTGGTGACGGCTGGTGTCGAGCGCAAACCGCGAGCAACTACTGGATGAAGGCCGTCGCGGGATGGCGGTTTTTGACAAACGCCATAGCGATTCGTGGTTTCAATGGGGCTTACCAGCGAATCCAGCATTTTGATGACTACTTCACGCACCGGGACGAGCTGGCCTGGGCGGCTTGCGAAATGTTTTTGGCCAGTGGCGACCCGCAATATCAAACCCGGCTCTTCGAATGGTTCCCGGACCCAACCGACCCGACGACGTTTCGTTGGGGAGAGCAAAGGATGTTCGCCTGCTTCGGGAACGCGATCCGGGACTACGCCTTTGCCGTGAGCAACGGCAGACTCAGCTCCGGCCAGGTGCAAACCGCGTACCTTGCCAAGTGCATCAATGTGATCACGAACTGCGGCAATGACGTTCTTGCCTGGTCGCAGGCCAACGCTTATGGCACCAGTTTCCCGGCCTTATCCAAAGCCTACCGCGGCGGCGGATGGTATTTTTCAACTGCCCAGGCTTTCGACCTGGTAGTGGCCTGGCAGTTTGATCCTGAACCGGCTTACGTGGATGCTCTCTTACGGAACCTGAATTACGAGGCCGGGTGCAACCCGGTCAATGTGTCCTACGTGTCAGGGTTAGGCTGGAAGCGTCCCCGCAATGTGGTGGACCAATACTCCCTCAACGACCGCCGCACGCTGCCCAAGGATGGAATTCCCGTCAGCAACATCCAGACGGGCTTTCTTCCGACCTGGGTTTATGGCTGGGAACTGGGCGGGTTGACGTATCCAACCGACTATGCCGACGTTGCGCCCTATCCCTATTTTGACCGGTGGTGCGATGATTGGAACGTCTCAACCGAAGGTTCAACGACGGACATGGCTCGAAGTTTCGCCGGGGTGGCATGGCTGGCCGCGAGGGGCGCCTTGGCCGGGCAGTCCTGGCGTTCTACCAACGCAACCATCATCGCCCCGGCCGTGTCGTGCATCTTGGGACAGCCAGTGACCGTTAACCTGAGCGTGGCGGATACCAATCTCAGTGCCGCGCGCATTGTGTGGGAGGCGAGCGGGCAGGAACCAGCCTTTGGCGGGTCGAGCTACACCTTTACTCCAGGGTCCGGCCCGGGCAGCTATTGGATCGAGGCCGAGGTGCAATGGCCGGATGGACGCCGCGCGTTCGCCACCAATTCCGTGACGTTGAGCCCGGATGCTCCGCCAGAACTCCTCGCGCTCACGAAAATTGCGGGTGGAGGATTTTCTTTCAAACTGGCTGGGGCCTCGGGAGGGACGTACATCATTGAGGCTTCGACCAACCTGGTTTCGTGGATCCCGGTAACCACTAATACACTCTCGGCCGGCGGCGCCGCTACCGTCACCGATCCGCAGGCGGCGTCCGTATCCCGGCGCTATTATCGGGCCCTGGGCGCTCCGTGATCCGGCTGAACCCTTTTGATTGCTGGCGCGGGTCAGCCCGCTCCTGGCCGGGAGGCGGGCAATTCCAACCAGAACACCGAACCGCCCGAGTCCGGGAAGTCGGCGCCCACCCGACCCTCTTGGGCTTCGGCCAGGCTCTTGACAATGGACAGTCCCAGGCCGGTGCTGGGCTCACCACCGGTCGGTTTGCTGGAGATACTGGCATATTCCACAAAGAGGTGCTCTCTTTCGCCGGGCAGGATTCCCGGCCCTTGATCCTGAACTTCGACGCGCCAATACCGATCCTTAGCCCGAACCGAAATCGTGGTCCGGGTCTCCGGCGGACTGTATTTGAGCGCGTTGGAAATGTAGTTGGTGAGTATCTGATGCGTGTGGCCCGCATCGCCGTCGGACGGCAGCGGACCGCCGGGCAATTGCAGCGACAGGGTGATGCGCTTGCTGTGCGCGGCGAAAGCCATCTGGTCCACGATTTGAACGATGATAGCCTGGAGATCGAAAGGCTTACGCCGACCGTCCGGGCCGGGGCGGTTGCAGTGCGAGGAACTCGTCGATGATCCCCTTCATATTCATCGAGGCGCCCTGGATCCGGGCGAACGCCGTGGCCCTGGCTTCCGCTTCCGGGCAGGCGAGGCCCAATTGGGCGAAGCCGTTAACCACCGTGAGGAGATTGCGCAGATCATGGGCGGCAATGCGCATGAAGAGCTGGTGTCGCTGGAGCAGGCCCTCCAATTGCCCGGTGCGTTCCTGCACCAGCGCCTCAAGCTTGAGGTTGTGCTGCTGCAATTCGGCCGTGAGTTCCTCGCTCAGAATGACGTCGGCCGCACAGGCCAGATAGGTGGCCAGCACGATCGTGTTGGCATCCCAACCGGAAGTGAATTGCGGGCTGGGAATGGCCGCGAACATCCCGAGCAGGCGTTGGCGTGTGCGCAACGCCGCCAGGACCAGTATGCTCTGGCCGTCCGCGGCCTTAAACGCCGCCGGTCGGTAGTGGTGCAACGCCCATCCGAATACGCCGCTGTCGATGGCCTGCTCCACCAACTCGGTCAGCCGCGCCGCCGGCTCAGGCTCCAGCGGCGTCTGGAGTTGGAAGGTCGCATCGCTCGGCCGCGGAAAAAAGAAACCGACCGTCTCAAAGGGAACCAACGTCTGCAACTGGCGCAGGGTCAGAGCGATGATATCCTCGCGCCGGGGCGAAGACCGGATCTGCGCGATGAAGTTGTCCAGCGCGATCAGGCTGGTGACCAACCGTTCGTGGGAGACGTTGCGGCCGTCTCTCGGGGCGGTCTTTGGAGGGTCAGGTGTCATTGGATCTCACAAGGATCGGGAAGACTACCTCACATTTCTTTTCCAACTCGTTGACGAACAACTCCAGCCGCTGATCTTCGAGTAGGCACTGCTGGCAATTGTCCGGCACGATCAGCGGAGAGACGAAGAGTTCGCCGCTGGTCCCAAACTCCAGGAGGCTGGTGATAAAATCAGCATAATGCACTGTGAACGCATCTTGGAAAACGATTTGCGCCCGGTCCGGCCTGTGGTGGCAGCGCACGATTTCCACGAGCCAGTAAGGTAATCTCCAGTAGCCAATCAACTCCGCTCCCAGCATCGCGTGATCAAAGCCCATGACCTTTGTTTCGATGGTCGAGTTCAATTGGGCCTCGGCTTGGGAGCGCCGCAGGATTTCCTGGCTTTCCGCCGGGGCGTTCAAAAACATCACCAGCCGTCCCACGTCATGAAGCAACCCTCCAACGAAGAACCGTTCAGGGGCGGGGTCGTGGCGTTGTTCGGCCAAAAGCGAACTGGCCAGTGCACAGGCCACGCTGTGCCGCCAGAATGATGGCACATCCACCAGGTTCGCGGGCACCTGGTCAAAACTCTCGATCATAGAGGTTACCAACGCCAGGTTTTGAATTTCGCTCAGGCCAATGAGTTGCACGGCCTCGTCCAGCGTCCCAATCTGCATCGGCAGGCCAAACAAAGCGCTATTGGCCAGGCGCAGCAATCGCGAGGCCAGGCTCTGATCGCGGCTGATGAGGCTGCTGATCTCGCCAATGGAGGAATCGGGATCGTCGATCGCCTGCACTAACTCGTAGTACAGCGCCGGCAGCGACGGCAGGTCTTTTGCCCGCCGCACGAATGCGCTCAGGTCCGAGCTCATGGGACGGCGCCCCCACTCTCCTTTGCTTGCGCCAACCGAGCCGCCAGGCGCCGAACGGCCAGGTCCCGAATCATCATCACTCCGGGCTGGTCCAAGGACGCATGTTTCAGCCGCGATTCAACCCGCTTGGCAGCCGCAGTCAGTATCTCCGGCGCAAACTGTGCCGTCAGCGCCTGGTCGTCGCCATCACCTGCTTCACCGACGACGTGGATGGCGTCGAGGCCCCACATTTTCAAGGTGCGCAGGTGTTGCGGCACGAGTTCGGTCCCCGCGGTAAGGAGCACGGCGTTGTTGAGGTTTAAGACATCGCGCGCCACTTTCATCCCCGGCTTGAGCTTGTCAATGGTCACCATCATATCGTACTTGGCGAATCGGATTCATAAGCAATGTGCCTTTCGCCCCGTCGGCGGGCAAGCAAAATTAGTTGATTTGAACCCTCAATCGGCATTCCACGTTATACTTATTACATGAAAGAACACAGCCTGCAAACACGTTAACGGCGTCACGGGCGGCAGACTACACGGAACTGGCGGCGTCGAGCCAACGGGCGTTGGATCGGCATGCGATAGCAGATGACGGTTACCAGGTGACAGAGCTGCAATGCCAATAGGCGTGGAGGGCTTTACTTTGCGAGATGTCTGAGGGCGGTGACGAGGGCTTGCATGCGGGGGACGGGGACACCGGCTTGTTTGGCCTGCCTGAGAGGTTCCAGGAAGAGGCTTTGGAGTTCCAAGGGTCTGCCGTTTTCGAAGTCCAGGAGCGTGGAGGCTTTGTAGGCGCCCATCGTGTGCGTGCGCTCAACCTGGCGGGTGATGATGCCCGGGTCCAAAGGGTATCCCAGAGCTGCGGCAGCGGCGGCGACCTCGGCCATGAGTTCCTGAAGCAACCTGAGCCAGCGAGGGTCGGCCAGCAGGCGGTCGGTGGTGAGACACGGTTCTTTGTGCGGCGGTTCCGGCTTGGGGAGGTGGCCGGTGGCGACCGCTTCGAAACCGAGGACAGAAGCCACCCCCAGGCCGTTAAACGGTATGTTCCAAGTGAGCTTTTCCCAGTGGGCGCGAGCGAGGTTCTCAGTGACCTGGCAGGGAACGCCCGTCTGGCGGAACGTTTCCGCAAGCCGGTTCGTGCGTTCGCGCGGGCCGCCTTCGAACTCTCCGAGCATAATCAGCCCATGTTCCAGGTGGTGGACGATGCCCGGGGCGACCCGGTTCAGGCACACGAAGCAGAGTCCGCCAAGGATTTGGTGCGGGCGAAAGAGCGTGGCTAACTGCTCCTCATTTCCGAGCCCGTTCTGGAGGGTGATGACCGCCGTATGGGGGCCGACCAGGGGTGGCAGCAAGCGCGAGAATTCGGTGTTGGCGGTGGTTTTGAGCGCTATCAGAACAACATCCGCCGGGCCAATCTCGGCTGGATGAGCGGCGGCGTGGGGGAATACTTGAAAATCGCCGCGAGCACTTCGCACCTGGACGCCGTGTTTTTTGACCGCCTCATAATCGGAGCGAAGAAGAAAATGGACCTCGTGCCCCTTGCGGGTCAGCATGGCACCGTAATAACTGCCCACCGCTCCACATCCTGATACCGCGATCTTCACCAGATCAGTCTATAGCATGGTCGAGGCTTTGGAAACATTAGGGAAGAGCCCGGACCTGATAAAAGTGGGGTCCCGGGGGGGAGGGGTCGGTCCATTGGCCAAGGGAACTTTCCGGGACGACCATCGCCGTGGTGCCGAAGGGGATTGAGAGATTCGTAGTGCTGAGTATTTCGTAGGTTCTGCCGGCGACCGCAGCCCACTTGAGCACCGGCGGAGGAGCGGTGATCAGCACGGGGAAAAGGGGAATCGCGGAGGTCAGGCGAATCATCCGGGTCTCGGTGCGGACCTGCTGTCCGCCCACTGCGGTCACCACCGCATAAAAAGGATGCAGGCCGGGACCGAGGTCCTGGCCCGGGACGTTGAACGTGGCATTGGTCTGGCCCGTGACGATGCCGGCGGAACCGCCGGTGGTGAAGAGTTCAATCTGGCTGACCGCGGGCGCGTTGGCGGTGACTTGAAAGCTTAGCAGAGCGTCAGGGACGGTATTGCTACCGCCGAACCGGATATCCAAAGTGGCCGACCAGTCAAGGTTTTGGATCGCGACTGGCAGGGTGGCACGGGTTTGGGTCCGCACGTGACTGCCCTCATAAGCGACTGCGAAGAGTTCATGGGCTCCATCGGATTGCAGGGCGGAATCGAAGCTGAAACTGGCTGGGAGGGTGTCAAGGCCGGCGGTCACATAGATATGATTACGCGGGCGCAGATCTTCCAGATTCACGTCGAGGCGCACCGTGCCGGACGGGGAGAAGCTGAAATTGCCCACCGGGGCAACCTGGATTTGAGCGGCTTGCCAGCCAGTGGAGTTGGCCTGGAGGTTAAATTCGACTTTCTGAGAGTTTGTTGCCGTGCTGCGATTGACAAGGTCAGTCATGCGGGCACCCTCCGGAGCCAGGCCAAGGAGCGGGCTGGAACTGATGGCGTTCATGAGTTGCTGGCCCATATCGTAGAGGGTGAGGGAGCTGTTATTGGTCACCCCGATGGTGACTTGGGTGCTGTTCGTGCGGGACACGGTGAGGCCCAGAACACTGCCGGCACCCGGAGTGCCGGTGACCGTGAACGCACGGATGCCGGCGGCGGCGGACTCAAGAAATGCAGGCTGGGCCGCCCGGGCGCGGGTGGTAAGAGTCGGAGCAGAACCCACCAATGACTGAACCGTGAGTGGCAGGGGGCCGGCTGTGGAAAAATCAGTGTATTGGAGTTCAATGCGATCTCCGTGGGCCTCGGCCACGACCTTGGTCTGGTTCCGCAAAGGGAAAAAAGCGGCAGCCCAACCCTCGGCCACACTTTGAATGGTCGCATTTGGTGGCACGGTGTAAGTGATGGTCCTGCCATTGACAGTCGCCTGTAACACGTTGCCGGGGGCGGGGGGGATGTTGGTGAGCGTGCGCGCCCATCGGCCGTCGATGAACAGATCAACCTGCTGAAGCGGTTGCCGGGCATCCGCCGCGGAAAAACTGACCGTGAGGTTGGTGGTGCCGTGCAGGATGGCGCCGGAAGCGGTGGACCAGGCACCCTGGCCGCGGCGCGCAAAGGGAGCGGCCAGCGGTTCGCCTACCAGAAGGCCCTGGTATGGGTTGGTCAGGCTTTGATAATAGCATTCCGCCAGGGCGAACCCGCGCGCCTGATAGAAGTAAACCTGGGGGGACGGAAATTTCTCCAGATAAGCGCAGGGTTCCACAACGGTGCCGTAGCTGCCGGAGGCTCCGGCGGCCAAAAGCGCGAGCAGGTTGAGCTGCGCGCCATTATCCTGGAGGATTTGGCCGCCGAAGGAAGTCAGGTTATCTGCCAGAGCGCCGGGGACGAACCAGGCGTTGCCTGTGCCATAATTGTAAGCGCCGCTTTGGAAGCCCAGGATATTGCCGAGACCCCCGGGCCCGATGGCGGTCGTGCGTCTTATGGAGTAATTCCCCAGCAGCCGGGTGTTAAAGATGGTGTTATCGTATTGCCAGTAACGAACGTTCCGGTCGTAGTCGGGACCCTTTGCGAGCCAAACCGTCTGGGTCGGAAAGGATTCGTCGCTGACTGATCCCTGGTCTACGATCAACTTGGCCATGGCCAGGTTGCTGGCGGTGATCATGGTGGTCATCAGGTTGGTGAAGTCGAGGCTGCCGGGAGGGAGGCTGCGGAAGGGCGATTCGCGGCCGGCAAAGGCATTTGAAGAGGCGGCCGGCAGGGAGCAGGAAGCCGGGATGTCGGCTCCCGGAGCTGGGCCGTTGGTCTTGAACCCGTAATAGAGCGCTGAGGTGGTGCTGTTTACACTCGTGCCCAGAGCCGTGCTGTAGGGGATGTCCATGGAAAGCACCAGAAACTCCGCCTGGTTAGTCAGTGGGCGGCTCAGCAGCATGGCCCGCAACGGTTCCAGCAGGCAGCTCGAAAAATCCGCGTAAGTCCATTGCGTGCGGGCTCCGGGCCAATTGATGCGCAGCATATTCTGGGGGGGGACGCCCCGCTTCTCCGCGTAGTAGTTGGCTAATTCCAGAGAATTGCTGCTGTTTTGATTAGCCACCACCAACACATTGAGACCGCTCCCCCCAGCTTGGACGCTCTGGGCGAACATCAAACCTGCCAACAGGCCATAAAACCAACGATAAACCATGGGCAGAGTTTCACCTAAGAACGAGTCCGCGTAAAGGTAGGAGGAAACCTCTCCAGACCAGCGGCTTTGAAACCGCGGTTTACGGCAGGTTCACGACGTCAATCTTCGTGGTGTCGCTGATGCCCAGCTCAAGCAAGGCGGCATTTTGGTACAGTTCGAGACGCGGTCTGGCCTCGGGTGACTCCGCGGCTCTTCGCTGCCGGTCCAGTTCCTGGAGCGACAGCACATCGAGCGCGACCGGATCAAAGCTGAAGCGGAGTTGGTTCAAGACGGACGAATAGTGAAGCAATGCCCGTTCATTGCCTTCATATTGACAGATTAGTGCGTCCGTAATGCTGAGGATTACCTTGTCGCTCAGGGAGGGCAGGGCATAAACCTCGGGTATGGTGGTGGCAAGGCGGTCGGCGTCTGATTCGAAGCGCGCCACGTTATCGATGCTGCCAACGGCCAGGCTGTACAGGTTGCCGGATACCCCGGTAAGATTATTGTTCAGCATGGGGCTGATATTTATGATTTTCGTGAGGTCATTAGCCACGAGCTTCGAAACGAATGATTTGCGGCCTAGACTCTCCCCTTTCAGGCCAAATTCGCTGTCACCCCACACGAGGTTGCCCAGGAGCGGAGAGTCGTAAGAGTTCTTTTCATCGTAACCGGCCTGGGCGCTGCCGGCGACGCGGATGCCATAGCGATCCGCAAGGTCGAAGAATCCGGCCAGCCGCAAATCCACTGTTTGACGGTCCCAGACGATGATCTGGCGGGCCGGGATGGCGGCGGCCAGGAGGCCTTGCACCACGGCTTCGACGACCGCCGGACGCGTGCCACTGTTTGCGCCGGGTGCCGAATAGACTTTAATGCCCACGGTGTCATTGGTCGAAACGAGGCTGCGCCAGGCTTCCTCGACAGAGGGCCTGGTGGCTAGTGCGCAGATGGCTTTATCAACCAGCGCGCGGACCTTGGGCAGCCGGGGGCGGAAAGCATCGGTGGCCGCCGGGTCATGGACAATGATGACGCGCGCGTGGTTGGTATCGGTTATCGACCAAGGCAACGTGGAGTCAGCCGCAGCCTCGGCCCAAAAGAGGGCCGCGACCGCAAACGTGGCGTAAGCCAACGACGCTAGCCGTGGTTTAATGGTCAATTTCAAAGTTCTCAGTGCGTTTCTTGACACAGCAAGAGACGAATGATACCACCACCTTTGATGCTGATCATCAAAATTCCAGCCGGGGTTTTCCGCCGGGTTCGAGCCGCACGGGGCGCGGCGTTATCCTGGTGTTGCGCCTGCCTGCTGGCAGTTTTCCTGCTGGGTTGCACGCCGCCCGGCCCCGCCGCCCTGCTGGAAGGCGAAAAGCTCATCGAGCAGGGCCGTTTTGCCGAAGCCGTGGTCGAGTTGCGCATCGCCACGTCCATCTTAAGCACCAACGCCCAGGCGTGGAACTATCTTGGCCTGGCGTATCACCACTCCGGCCAGGCGGCGGAAGCGGATAATGCCTACCGCCGGGCGCTGATGCTGAACCACGACTTGGCGGAAGCGCGCTATAACCTGGGCGCTCTGCTGTACGCGCAAGGCCGGTTGGACGCCGCGCGCACCGAGTTCACTGCCTATACTCTGGGGCGGCTCAATTCAGTCCCCGGCTTGTTGAAGCTGGCGGCGGTGCAACTCCGAATGCGTGATTTTGCCGGGGCCGAGAAAAGCGCCAACGATGCGTTGCGCCACAGCCCGGAAAACCCGGAAGCCTGGGGCACGCTGGGCCTGGCGCGGGTTTATCGGGGACGGGCGTTGGAGGCCGTGCAATGTTTCGACCGGGCACTCAAGGCCCAGCCGGACTATCGATCCGCACTCCTGAACTCCGCGATCGTGCTGCACCAGCAGCTTCATAACCCGGCGGCCGCGCTTCAACGCTACAAACGCTACGCGTCGCTCAAACCGCCCCCCGAACATCTTGTCGCGGTGATCGCCATCATCCGGCAACTTGAAACGGAGCCGGTTCTGGCGCCAGCCTCTCCGGCAGGGGCGGTGACCAATGGCAATCCACCGCCGGTGGCCACGGTTGGCAATCTACCTCCGCCACGCCCACAGGTTACCAATACCGCGCTGACCGCCGCATCACCCCCAACCCAGCCGCCCAGGGCCCGCGCCGAGTCCAATGCGGCCTCGGTGGCGCCGCCTCCCAGGCAAGTCGCTTCCACCCCGCCTCCGCTTGCCGTGTCAGTCCAGTCCGTCCATGTCGCTGAGGAACCTGTTATCAAAGCCGCCAGCGACCTGCCGAGCACCCGGCTTCCGCCGCCCTCCAGCCCCTCCGCGCCGCGAACCCGCCCACCCGCGACTGATGCAACGTCGGTCCTCGCAAAGCGGCCCGAGCCGGCTCCAAAACGCAACCTGTTCAGCCGTTTAAACCCCCTTAACTTGTTGGGCAAAGACGCCGATAAAAACCCGCCACCCAAAGTCGTCATCACCTCCGATGACATTGCCCCTGGCGCCGGCGCACCGCCGCGCAGTACCCCGGTGGCGAGCAAGGCAGCCCCCCCCAGATTTCCCCGTTACAATTACCTTTCACCCACGAAGCCCGCGTCCGGGAACCGGGTCGCCGCGCAAGCGCCATTTTTGAGGGCGCACGAAGCCCAGCAAGACGGACGGTTGGCGGACGCAATCCGGGACTATCGCGAGGCGGCGAAGCTGGATCCCACGCTCTTTGAAGCGGAGTATAACCTTGGAGTGGCCCTGGCTGAGAGCGGAAAGGTTTCCGAGTCCATGACGGCTTACGAGCGGGCGCTGGCCGTTAAACCCGATTCCGCGGATGCCCGCTACAACCTGGCGCTCGCGCTCAAACAGTCCAATTACGTGCCGGATGCCGCAAGCGAGCTGGAGAAATTGCTCGCAACCAAGCCACGGGAGACTCGGGCGCACCTGGCCCTGGCAAATCTTTATGCGCAAGAACTGGGCCAGAAGAGCAAGGCCAGACAGCATTACCAGCGGGTGTTGGAACTGGAGCCCCAGCATCCCCAAGCGGGCGTGATCCAGTATTGGCTGACGGATAATCCGGGGTGAGCGGCACAGCCGATTCCGGGTTCATGGGTTAAACTCACGTACGCCCGCACACCGTGATCACCACATGCTGCTCAAGGCGAGGTAACCTTTCATTTTCATGCTTTCTTGATGGACACGGTTGTCAGGCCGTTGTATTTCGGCAACTGTTATGCCTCGTTCAAGCTGCTTCGTTCAGAAAACCAGCCGTCGGCAGTTCCTGTGCTCGGCGGTGGCGGTTGCCGCTCCCATGGTGGCGTCGGTGAGGGGATGGGGCGCGCCGATCAGTCCAGTGCAAATTGATGATCCAATTTGCGGCGCGATCCTGGACCAGCACCACGGCACCTCCCGTGATGGCGGGCTCGCGATTCGAGTTGCCGGAAAAGCTCCCTCCTCTTTGCGGGTGGTTGTCAATGGCGAGCCGGCAAGGCGCGATGGCGAGCGGTTCATTTCCGAGGTCGTTCTTCGGCGGAAGATCACCGAAATCATCGCTCGCGCGCCGGCCACCGGTGACGAATGCCGCGTGAAAGTGGTATGGGATCGGCTTTCCCGTCCGCGCTACAACTTTGCGATAGATGATAATATCTTCTTCCTGCGCGACGTCGCGCGAAAGCAGTATGCCTCCCTCTTCGACTGTTTCTACCTGAAGCTGCTGCGCGACTGGCACAAGAAATACGGCGCTTGTTTCACGCTCAACCTCTATTTCGCTTCCGAAGACGGCTTCCAACTGCCCGATTTTCCCGACCGCTATCGGGGTGAGTGGAAAGACAATGCGGAGTGGTTGAAGCTGGCCTTCCACGCGTACGCTGACAAGCCCGATCGGCCCTATCAGGACGCCCCGGCCTCCAAACTGCTGGCCGACTACGACCTGGTGGCCGAACAGATCCGGCGGTTTGCCGGCTCCGAAACATTTGCGCCACCCACCAACCTCCACTGGTCCATGGCCCGGCCGGACGCGCTCAAGGCGCTCGCAACCCGCGGGGTGCGCGTCCTCAGCGGCTATTTCCGGCCGGACAACGGACGATGGGACATCAACTACCAGCTCGATGACCGGCGCTCGGAGTACCTTTCCAAGCACGACCGGTTGATGGATTTTGATCTTGGAATCGTTTTTATCCGAGATGCGATCGTGTGCAATTCGACGCCGGTGGATCAGGTGGCAGCCGTGCTGGATCCGCTGGACCGCAAAACGGATCACCAAGAGACCATCAACCTCCTGACTCACGAACAGTATTTCTGGCCATTCTACTCGGGCTATTTGCCCGACGTCCCGCAACGAGTCGAAACCGCGATCCGATGGGCCACCGATCACGGCTACCAGCCTGTGTTTTTCCATGAGGGTCTGCTTGGCGGACCGGAGTGAGGACTGTCGAAACCCGTGAGGCAGGACGGAGGCCCCGGATCAAGCGGTAGCAGAGGTCCGCGGTTTATCGATTGCGAGAAAACCGTTTTGCCCTCCTGGATAAGGTCCAGGAAGGAGAGTCCGCGATTGGTGTAGCGCTTGGCGATCGAGATAACCAGGCGCAGGTTGGCCTCGACCATCTCGGTTTTAGCCTGGATCGCGCTGGCAAATGCCTGCCGGAGATGCTGGTTTATCTGGAGATACTCAACCGCCGGCGCACGGACAAAACTTTCAAGGGCGGCGAGCTTTTGTTTTTCGGCTGCGAGGGGCAGGCGGATGGCGGACTTTTGAGACTGTGTCTCCCAGGCTTCAATCAGGGAGAGGCTGAGTTGGAGTTTGTCAAAGATGTTTCCGGCCACCATGGCCATCTCTTCGATCACCTGTTGTTTGAAATGGAATTGGGGAAATAACTTGCGGAGCCTGAGGTCGGTTTCCTGAAGAAGCGCCTGATAGCGCTGTTTGTCTCTGCCTGCGGGGGCGCGCTGCCACTCCCGGTAAAGGCTGGCAAACAGTGCCCAGTCAAGTCCAGTGCATCCATGGGTTGACGGTAAAAGTGCTGGACTACCAACCCGATTTGTGGCAAAACCTGGGGGATGGAACAAAATTTTGTTGTTCAAGGTCGCAAGCTTGGGCCAGAAGCGATCACTTGGTTGGCGCAGTGGATTG
>JBBQYD010000093.1:0-13008 GCA_038209025.1 Verrucomicrobiota bacterium
TCCAGGCGGACATCATCAAGCAGAAATTGTCGGAGAACAACGGCGGTATCAAAGCGCTCAACCCGGGCGGGGCCAGCTACGGCAAATTCGATGAACGCATTTACACCGAACTCACGAGCGATCACCCGATCGACCTTTGCCGGTATCAGGTGGCCAACTGCTATATGGGCCGCGCCGGACTGATCAACAGCGGCGGTGAAAGCAAAGGGGCAGGGGACCTTCAGAACGCGGTGATCACCGCCGTCGTCAATAAGCGTGCCGGTGGCATGGGGCTTATCTCGGGCCGCAAAGCGTTCCAACGCCCCCTCAAGGAAGGCGTGGAGTTGCTCAACGCCATTCAAGACGTGTACCTGAGCAAGGAAGTCACGATCGCCTAAGCGACACTGCAGCATCCCCGTCCCTCACATCGAACAGCAAAAGGAAGGCAGATAGCCGGCCGCGAAGCGGGGGGCTATTTGTATTCCCGGGTTAAACGAATAGGTTGGTGGTCCATCCGGCCATTACTGACGAACCGTATGACTGAATTGGTCACGTACGGGTCCGTGGGGGCGTCGGGAGCAATCCCGGCCCCCTACCCGGCAGCGAACGGGAGCCAGTCGTTCACCTCGCGAGACGAAGCGGGCAGCAGGCACTCCGGATTCGGTCGTGGCGGCACCGGGGGTTGATCGGGAATCGCGAATGGCAACAGTCGCCGAGCCTTCGCCTTAATGAATTCCGTCACCGCTTCCAGATCGGCATCCCGGAGTTCCCGATCGTACGTTCGAACCAACGAAGTTGTCCGCTCGCCCATCCAAGCAACGACGCCGTCGGCATCGCCTTCCACCAACTTTGACAATACCAACTCCACGCCGGAATCCTGAGTTGGCGGAATCGCTATGGAGGCAATCGCTCCCAGCCGCCCATGCAACCAACCGGCCGGCATTGCGATTGAACCCAGGGTCGGATTCAGCGCATACCAGAGCAGGCGCACGAGCGAGGCCCGCAAGTAAACTACCCCGCTGCCGAACGGACCGAAAACCTGCCAACTGTCTGCGGGCGTCTTGGCGATGGCCAGTTCCAGCTTCGCGCCAACCAAACGCCAGACCAGATAGCGCGGATTACCGGGCCAGACCCCCGCGCGATTGAACTTGGGCTTGAGCGCGCGTAACAGTTCGGATTCCTTCGCGAGTGCGGCGGCCTCATCAGTGCATTCCTGCAATTCAATCTTCATCACCTGCCGCAGCAGCCGCAGATGGCGACGACCCAACCGGTCGGGATTGGCGACGCGATAACTGGTCAACCGCTTGCGCAAGTTCTTGGCTTTCCCGACGTAGAGCACCAAGCCAGCCGCATCCTGCATCAAGTAAACGCCGGGCCGGTCCGGCACTTGACGGAAGAACTCCGAACCCAATCGCTCAACGAGCGGGCGGGGATCTGGAAACAGCATGGTCTGGACGGCCGGCACGCCATCATTTAACGCCAGAGATCGGGACATCGCCATCCCTTTGACTGAAGCTGAAACAATCCAGCGAAACCCATAGTCCAGAGCAATGCCTGGATTGAGGCCCACCAGATTCCCAAGCCCTGAAGGGTGACACGTTCGGATTCCACGCTCGCTCTGGCGGCGGTGCTTGTCGGAATGGAAACTCGTTGGTATCCTCGCCAGGCAATCATGCACTGGACCGCTCCATCGGAAAAAGACAGCCACACCGATTCGTTGGAGAATCGTGTCACGACATTGGCCGCTGCCGCGTTGGGCCGAACCGCGACGCCGGAAGCGCAATTCCAAAACCTCCGCCGAACGCGCGACCTGCTGCTGCCGCGTCTGCTGTCGGGGCAGGTGGAACTGGAAACGAATTGAGCCATGTCCACCCACCCGAAACGACATCACTACCTCCCGGAGTCATACTTGAAACGGTTTACTCGGGAGAAGGCGCTTTGGGTTTACGACATCCCGTCGAAACAGTTGCGCCCGCAAACTCCGCACGACACCGGCGCGATTGGCTATTTCAACGCACTTGAAGACAGAGACGGCAACCGCAGCTTCGTCATCGAGGAAGCGCTGAGCGAAATCGAAGGGGCGACGCCTCAGGTGATGGTCAAGATTGAGGCGCGGGAAAAACTTAAAGACGAAGACCGGCACACGTTGGCGCATTTCGTCGGCCTCCAGATGTTACGCGGCCCGGATTTTCACGAGGATGTGAACAAGATGAATGACCGGTTCATGCGCTTGTTCACAGAGCACATGTTCGCCGACCGTGAGCGGGCGGAGAAGATGTGGAACAAGGCGGACGCTGAGTTGGGCGGTAACTCTGGCGTCAGCTTTGATGACGCGAAAGAGTTCATCGAGAAGGGCGAATACACAATCAAGACGCATCGGAATCGAACCTTGGAGCTGATGCTCGAACTCGCACCGGACTTCGCCAATATTTTCCTCCGCCTTGACTGGATGATCTTGTGCGCTCCGGCGAACAAAGGGTTCGTCACATGCGACAGACCGTTTTCCATCGTGCCACCGAAGAACAGAAAGCCCTCGCCGTTCCGTGGTGTCGGAATCGCAACGAAAGGAGCTTGGAAGCTGATGCCGCTTTCGATGGGTCGCTGCCTCGTCATGGCTGACCCAGGCAGCGCGTGCGCCTACACTGATTGCGACATGAACGGAGTTCGCCAAACCAATCTCAACATCTGCCACGGTGCGAATCGCTTCGTCATCGGCTGTGAGCGCGAACTGGTGGAAAGCCTCGTGAAGGAGATTCAACAGGTTTATGCCGAGCGGGGAATCAAATGGGGCGGCAGTAGGCTTGTTGTCGGGTGAGCAATGGTGAAACAAGAGACATGAACACCAAAGCCCCAGACAAACTGACAATAGATAAGCTCATTACTTTGGGCCAGTGCGCGGATGGCGAGGCGCGCGCCGGCGAGCTTCTCGGCGCAGTGAAGGCGAACGCCTATGTCACCAGCATTCAGCCGTTCCAGGATTTCGAGTGGCTGCGGGAGATTCCGTGGGCCGATGCGTGCGCCGTGGTTCGGGCGGTAGTTCACCTTGAGGCGGCTCGGGTGACGAAGTCAGGTGGTTCGGCATCCGCCATCAAGAGCGCCTACCGCACGATGGAGGACAGCGACCGAGTCGCGGCGATGGAGCTTGCCGCGTGGATTGTGGACCACAGCGACAACGACTACATCCCGTTCCCGATGTGCAAGATTCGGCACGCCTTCGAGGGCATCAAACGAACAGCCGGTTCGTGGTCGGAATGCCGGGAGGCGCTTGACCGCTGGTGCGCTGACGAGTGGGGACGCCAACGCCGTGTGTCGGAAGAAATGGCGAACCAGAAACCGGAAGGCGAGCACCGCCGACAAATCCACAGCGCGGTTGCTGCCCGCTTGAACGCCGAGCAGGCGGAAATTCAGCACGCCAGAGCATCAGCGCGCGAGAAGCTGCTGGCCGAGCTTCGCGGCCTGTCTGTCCGGGAGCGGTTGGAGCACATCGCCTGGGATGACACCCGCTCGCTCTCCTGCTATCCCGCAGACCTCGCCGTATGCACCGCCGAAGACGTGCAGCAACTCGACCCTGTGACCAAGGAGCGATTCACCGCCAAGCTCCGCGAGCGCAAGAAAGGCCCGTGGCAAAAGCTGGCGAAGGAGTTGGGACTCGCATGAGTACCGCAATCATCAACAACCACCTGCTGCTGCCGTGTCTGCCGTCCAGCAAGTAACCCAATCAACCAAACTTTTATGAGTATCAAATACGACTCCAAGCGTGAAGTGCTGTCCGAAATCATCAAGAAAGCTACAGTCAATGCGACATACGTCATTCCAGATTTGCAGCGACCATTTGTTTGGACGCCGCGGCAAGTGACGTTGCTGATTGACTCGCTCTTTCGTGGTTGGCCTTTCGGGTCGTTGCTCATCTGGGAGGTGAAGCCCGACTGTTTTGACGCCAACGAAGGTATTCCGCATCGCCCGTTTTGGCAGGTAGTTGATCGCACGGCTGAAGATGCAGGAACAACCACCTCCCCGCTTGGCCAGCCGGCGACGTATCACATGGTCTTGGACGGACAGCAGCGCATTCAGAGTTTGGTTCTGGCTCTTGGTGGCGACCAATGGGGTTTTCGGATGAACGACTCAGAGTGGGCGCTTGACCTGCAAGACCGTCGTGTGCGGCCAAGTAACCATTGGTCCAAGGGCGCTCTCTGTGTTGATCTACAAAAGTTCACGGCGGAGTTGCAATCAAAGGCAAAGAAGGTCCGCAAAATCGAGGTGGGGAAGATTTTGGACTGGGTTGTCCTTGAGAAGACGGCTGGTCAATCGCCCGACGAGCGCCCGACAAACTACGTTTATCCCTTGCTAAACGTATGGGATAACCCGGGGCGGTTTGTGCGACTCGCCCGCTTTTGGGAACTTGCTCAGAAGGATTTGTCCGAAGACGAATATGAGGATTTGCTGAAGCCAATGCTCCAGGAGCACCGTGTAATAGAGCAAGACCTTTTGCGACCCCTCGCTCAATTCATGAAGGTTGTTGAAAACATAAAGAACAACAGCTTCGTTCACGCGCTCCAGATCGAATCATTTCAGCTTACGCCGCAATGGAACAAAGATGACTACAGCGATGCGATCGTAAATATTTTCACGAGGTTAAATACTGCGGGGCGAACGCTCACGAGGGAAGAGATCACTCTGGCATGGTTGAAAATTGGATGGCTGCCGAACCTGACCAGCGGCAAGACGGCGGGGAAATGCTTGGAGGAACTTAAATCGGCTTTTGCGGATCGCGGTTTCCAGCTTGAGACGGACGAGGTTGTTCGGCTGATCTCTTTCGTATGGGCTGTCGAGAATCGAAACGGCAATCTTCTGGACTCGAAGGATCTGCTGAAAGGTGACATCGTGCGGTCACTTGCTACCAGCACTGCCACGCACTGGAATAGATTGAGCCTGAATATGGAGCGAGCAGCGGAGTTGATTAAGGACAGGGAACTTCTTGAGAATTATGGGTCATTCAACGCAATCATCGTATTCCTCTCTTGGCATAGACTAGTTTTTGAAGGCTTTGAGACGTTAACCGGCATCGCACTACTGGAGCGCGACGGCCTGGAGAAAAACATAAAGCAAAGAGCAGCTCATTTCTTGGATCGTTGGATATTTGCGTCACAATGGGCGGGTGTTTGGGGAGACGCCGCCACATTAACCTTTCAGAATTTCGCCTCAGACTTAAGCGCCCTACATGGCGAGCTGAAGAATTGTTCGTCTGTTTCGTTTCTCCCGGTGGTTGACAAGGGCATTGCCCGCCTGATGGATCGGATCGTCCCCAAAGCTGTTCAACATATAGAGAACCTTGTCGTTCGGGAGCGCAGGCGTGTGCAAGCCTACTACCAACTGCTGTGGGTTTGGCATCGTGTGGATGAGGCACGCTGGAAGTGCTCCTCCATCCCCATGCGGACAGGCAGAAAACGAACCAGCAAGCTGGAGGTGGACCATGCTATCGCAGACGCATGGTGGCAGCGGCAGATCAACGCCAAAGTCGCGGCGAAACTCGCTACATTTACGGGCACTGAGCTTGAGAAATTGGCGATTGCTCCAGACGAGTTCAGCAGCCGCTGGGAAGCGTTCGCGTTCGTCAACTTGCTTGGGAATTGTTCCTTGCTGGACAAGTCGTTCAACATTTCCAAGAGCGATCAGCCGATGTGGAGCTTTCTTCAGGAAGTCCACGAATTTAAGGAAGGGAAATTCAACCGGCAAGACTGGGAGGCGGCACTCGCATTGAACAACTCCATGACGACACCTGATGGAGTAGCTCTCCAAGACCTAAAAGCAGCCATCCAAACAAGAGACGCACTTATCAGAAAGGAAGTCAGGGAGTTTGTTGAGGATGCAAGACACCGCGTGGACGCGGCGGCTTGAATGCATCGCGGCCATTGTTCTTATTGAAGTAAACCCCATGCCCCACGCCTACACCGAAGACCAACTCGTCGAGCAGCCCGCCATCGGGTTGTTCGCGGAGCTTGGCTGGCAGGTGGCCGGGCCGCCGCCCAATGCCGGCGTGACCGGTGAACCGGCGGACGCGGGATTGCTCGGTCGGGAGACCAAAGGCGAGGTGGTGTTGCTGGGGCGGTTGCGTGCGGCGTTGGAGAAATTGAATGCGAGCAGCCCGGGCCACGATGCGTTGCCGCCCGAGGCGATTGATGCGGCCATTGATGAATTGACCCGCGACCGTTCGGTCATGACTTTCACAGCGGCCAACCGCCGGAAGCAGAAATGAGCCTGCCCAATCAAGACACCTTTGGCGACCACCTCGTTTTCGTGGACGAGAGCGGCGACCACGGGTTGGCGTGTTGACCCGGGCTATCCCATCTTCGTGCTGGCGTTCCGTTTGTTCGCCAAGAGTGATTACGTCGAGCGCGTCGGCCCTGCGTTGCAGCGGTTGAAGTTCCGGTTTGCCCAACATCGCGGGGCAGTGCTCCGATTGTGAATATCCTACCGTTGACAGAAGTGACCGGGCATACTAGCCATATACATAGATATGGAAGAGTTAACCGAAATCCAGCGCCGCGTGTTTGAGTTCATTGCCGAGACGCTCGCCAATGGCCGGTCCTCCCCGACGCCACGCGAGATTTCGGACAAGTTCGGCTGGAGCAGCAAACGGGCAGCCGAATGCCATATCGAGGCTTTGATCCGGAAGGGCCGATTGACATCCGAACCGGGCAAGGCCCGCTCCATCCGACCGGTGGAGTCGTTCAAGGCGGTCCGCAAGACCGTAGTCGAGATCCCTTTGTTCGGCAGCATCCCGGCGGGTTTCAGCAGCGACCGGGAGCAGGAAGCCGAGGAATGTATCCCGGTGACGATCGAGTCCATTGGGTTCAAGCCAACACGGAATACGTTCGCACTCCGGGTCACGGGTGACTCGATGATCGGCCGGCACATTTGCGATGGCGACATCGGGGTGTTTGAGCACGGACTCGAACCGCGTTCGGGTCAAATCGTGGCCGCCTTGATTGACCGGAAGAACACGCTCAAGACGTTCCTGGTCAAAGGCGGCAAACCTTATCTCAAGGCCGAGAATCCGAAATTTCCGGACCTGATTCCCTCGGAAGAACTCGTGATCCAGGGCGTGTTGCGCACGGTGATCCGGCACACCAAGCCGTGAGAAGAGGACCGTATTTGACCCACCCATGCTGAGATTCTTCTTGGCGACACGTCGTGCCTCAACCTCGCACCATAGTCCATCTGGACGCCGATGCCTTTTTCGCCGCCGTCGAACAGGCGTCGGATCCGAAACTGCGCGGCAAGCCAGTGGCGGTCGGGGGCGAGAAACGCGGCATCATTGCGTCGCCCTCCTATGAGGCGCGAAAATTCGGGA
This sequence comes from Verrucomicrobiota bacterium, assembly GCA_038209025.1. Lineage (GTDB taxonomy): Bacteria > Verrucomicrobiota > Verrucomicrobiia > Limisphaerales > UBA8199 > JBBQYD01. The sequence goes on from JBBQYD010000093.1 coordinate 7,331, forward strand.
TCTACACGCCGATGCCCACAGCCCGGGCGCACAAGCTTTGTCCGAAACTGACCGTTCTGTCCGGGAACTTCGAGCGGTATGAACAGTTCTCCAATTGGATGTTCGGCTACTGCTACGACTTCACACCGGACGTGGAACAGACCTCGATTGATGAAGGATATTTCGATCTCACGGCCAACCATCGCAAATCACCGGCAGAAATCGCTCTCACGATCCGCAAAGCCATTGGTCAGAAACTGAAGATCACCGTCAGCGAAGGGATTGGTTCGAACAAGTTGGTCAGCGCGATTGCCTCCAAGCTGAACCAGCCCGGATCAGCCCGAGATGGAGAGTTGCGGGCTGTATGGCGCTGGTGTTTGAGCGGTGAGCTCTTTTTGAGGGAGGTTTGAAAGCAAAGGCGCCTGAGAACTGTGGACGCTCAGACGTTCCGCGGCCGGGAAGAGGTTTTCGGAGGGGCTCATCAGCCAGCGATATGCCCCGGGCGGTCGAGCACCGCTTGCCCCTTTGGGGCACCGGAAAGGCGGTCTGCATTGGGTGTGGCTGACCGGAGATTTCTATTTGCTTTTGACCCATGCCCGGAGCAGGCTCAGTGTGATGACCATGGCAGCCACAGTTCTGAAGATCAGCGCGGGGTTGAAGCCACGGCTGGCAGGCCCCACCTATCCGGTTCGACCGTCGAGCGTCTTTTCCGAGGCTCTCGCCGGCCCTGCTGCTCGGGATTGGGATACTTTACACAGTAACCAGGCGGCCCTGGTCGAAGCGGCGCAGTTCCACCAGAGTGTATCCGCCCTGCCCGACCATTCCCGAATTGCCCACGCTCAGGTTCCTTTGGGCACGGCGGATACACTCGTCATACGTTATACTTTCTAATGCAACTTCGTGAATCCATCGACATAGCAGCGGACGCTGGCGCGGTGTGGCGATTTGTGGCCGATCCGGTGCTGCACGGGCGTTGGAATCCCAAAGTAGTATCCGTGCAGCGGACGTCATCGGGGCCGGTTCTGCCGAACGAACGGTTCGAAATGGTTTACCGTATGTCAGGCCAGCCCAGACATAGTTGGGTGGAAGTTGAGACATGCGATCCACTGTGTCGTTTGGTGTTTGTTCACCGGATGAATGGAGGTTTGAGGGAACAGGTCGCCCGGGAAACTTATGAAATTTCACCGAGTCGCGGAGGTGTTCGGGTGGTTCAAACAATCGACCTGAGCCAGATTACTGCTCCCTGGCCCTGGCGTTTGCTCCTTTGGTTTATCTGCCCGTTCAGCAAGAGTGAGAGCGGTTATCTCGATGCGTTGAAACGAGTGGTGGAGCAACCGGAGGCAAAAACAGAATCATCGGCGTTGGGATCGGAATTCCCCATTACGGTCAACTCTGATCAAGTGAATTCTGACGTACAACCCCGCGTCAAGGAGCCCGTCCGGTTTTACCCGAAGTGGAAAGCGTGCCTGGTGCTTGTATTGTTGGGCCTGATAATATTGTTTTTCGGAGTCAAAGATTGGATGCGAGATCGCGACGATCAAAACTGGCCATCAGCGCCTGGCATCGTGCGCACCGCGAAGATCGCTGAGTCGATGGATGGGGACAAATATGCAGAGATCGCGTATGAGTATCAGGTCGAGGGCGTTTCATATTCCAGCAGCCGGATCAGTTACGGTCATTTCTGGCCGTTCGGTACGGCGGGGGCAGAACGCATTGTTAGTCGCTATCCTCAAGGAACGAAAGTGACCGTCTTTTACGATCCCCAAGATCGCAAGGCAGCCACATTAGAGCCGGGGTTCACCGACCGAACATGGACCGCGATTGCGAGTGGAGTTGGTTTTTTGCTATGGGGCACATTACCAATACTATTTTTCTTAATGCGGAAAAAGGATGCTACCACTAACAAAGTATAAACCGGCTGCAGGCAAGGCCGGGATCGCGCGTCGGTTGACAAGCGAACATCATTGGCCCGGCCGGCCTGAGCCGGGTCGTGCGGCGGAGAATTGATGCGTCATGCAAAAGCAAAACCAGGGCGCAGTCTGCCTTCGCATTAAGACCTGGACGCTCGTCTTGGTTTGGTTACGGGAACCGTATTTTCTGGCGTTCCGCACTCACCTTGGCCAGGACCTCGGCGTCATTTAGATTCAGTCCCAGCACTTTCAGGCCGCGCGGCGCGATCTTGAGCTTGCCGGTGGGGTGCGAAAGCCCTTGTTTACCGAGCGGTCTGCAGGAGGTCATCTCGGTCCAGTCGCTGAGCGTGACGGCCTTGCCCCGCAACTCCAGCTCAGGCTCCCACAGGATTTTCTGCCATTCCACGGCTTGCTCTTTATCCGACGGATTGAATAAGAAGACGAATCCGCGGCCGTCAACCAGGTGTCCGGCGGCATCCATGCCTTTGCCGTCCGGCGCATCAAGGACGTGCTGGTAGGCGGTGAGATAGGAGCGATTGACTTTAAACCATGCGGTACAAGCCAGGTGGAGATCGAGGGCTTCCCGGGGCAGCATCCGGGGATCGAAGCCCCACTGATAATTGAACCGGCTGGCCAGATAAGTGTAGATGCGATCTCTAAGTTCCTCGGTTGGGCGGTTCTCAAACCATGCCCACCCACTGTGAGGCGGAATCACCGAGTTGTAGGGCCACCCCCACGCAGCTTGATAGGCCGCGGCGCGAGTGATGAGATCGCCGACGTAGAGGTCGTGTCGGCTGAAGAAGCGTTCGGCTTCGGTGCGCTGCGGGAACAGCGGGTCGGTGACGGCCTGGACCTGCGCCTCAGGCAGGATGTTGCTCCAGGCCCAGAACTGGCCTTCACCGAAGTAGATTTGATTGAAATCGCTGAGGAAGTGCAGGTTTCCCCAGGTATAGTAAGCGCTGCGTGAGGTGCTGTTGTGGCAACTGGTGGAGAAGCCCGGATGCTTCGTGCGCACCTTTTCGACGGCCTCCACCGTTTTTTCGGTCACTTTGCGGTCCATGAACAGGCGATGCAAGTTGGCCTGCTCGACAAGGCCAAGCGTGAAATCGCCGGAGTCGGTCGTGCCGTCGTTTACCCAGAGATGGAAGGCCAGGCCGTTCGCGCGGTTGAACTCCCGGATGGCATCCCAACCGCCGGGGAAGCGATCGGGGGCGAGCTGCCAGTTGACGCCGTTTTCCCAGCCGGCATCGAGATGGAACTCCTCCAGACCCATCGTCACCTGCGCGGGCAGGACATCGAGCAAACGCTGCTGGGTGACCGTGCCATAATCCACCCGGGTGGGACCGCCTTGCCAGAGCCAGAACTGGTTCCATTCGTAGAGGGACGGGGTCGTCTTTTGAACTGAGTAGCGTTCCTGAATATATTTCCGCAGGCTCAGGAACCCAAGCTCAACCGGTCCATGGAACGACTGGATAACAAAGGGCCCCAACCGGCCGGTGCGTCTGGTCCGAAAGGAGGAGTTTTGTATCAAAGCGAAGCGGCCTTTTGCGATGCGCTCCTGTCCGCTGATCTCAGCCGCAAAGCCCCAAAGTCCGCTCTGAGTGTTCGGGTCGTAGCAGAGGTGGTCCGATTCCTCGACTATCTCAAAGCGGCGCCGGTCGGGGATGTTGGGCTGGCCGTGGGCGAAGCCTCTGCCGAACAGATTGGCGGGCATGACGGGAGAAAAGTCTGCCTGGGTTGGGAGCACCTGGCCAAAAGTAGCCTCACCGAGGTCCGTCTCGAAGTCCTGTTCCAATTGAGGACGGGTGCGGTAGAGCCGTGCCCGCCAGGTGATCGAATTGGCCCCCTCGCCCGTGAATCGGACTCTCAGTTCGGCATAGTCCGGGTATTGATAGGCGTCCCACCGGGCGACTTTGAAATTGTCCGAGGACTGCTGGTGACTGCCGTTGAGGTGGAATACCTGGCATGGGGCGCTCAGTAATTCATGCTCTGTGAGATTGTCGCGGAGCCCATCGATCACTCCCTGCCCGGACTCCTTAATATGCACGCGCAGCGTGAGGGCGGCGTTCGAGAGCGCGATGGTTTTGACCTTGTCGCCGCCGGTTGTGGCAGTGATCTTCGGAATACCCAGGTCAGCAGGGAACAGGCGGATGGTGTTTGGATTGAGGAGTTGGGACACCAGCGGTGTTCCCATGGCTGCCGGAGGGGGCAGGCTCGCGGGATCAAGCATGACATAAGGCGTCTTCAGGTTCTCGTCGCCAGATGAACTGCGCACCGCGCAAAGGAAGATGGCAGCCGCAACGAGCAATGCTTTCTTGTCTGGAAACATGAAACTGGATGCCCTTCCTTCTGGTTACTCGGCGACCAGGTCGTAAACGCGCACGTAGTCCACCTCGAAATAATCGGGCAGTTGGGCTTCCTTGATGTCGCCCGCCCATTTGCCGATTTCTTCGGTCAATTTCAAGAATTCGGGTTTCTGGGAGACTCCGCCGGCTGAGCTTTTCCACACTTCCTTGCCGTCCACGAAGAAAACGTATTCCGTTTTGGTCCACAGCAACCCATAATCATGGAATCCCTGGACTAATGCTGGAATAGTGACTTTGGTTCCGGCGGATTTGTGCGCTTTTCCGTACCCATCCCAATGAAGGTTCATGGTGATTTGGCCGGTGCGCCAGGGCATCTCGACGATGTCGATTTCCGTGCCATCGCGGCCGTCGTCACCGACGGTGTTAACTCCGTCCGACATGATCCAGAAAGCCGGCCAATGACCAGGTTGAACCGGCATTTTGCACCGCGCCACATAGTAGCCAAAGGCGTGTTCGAATTTGCCCTTGGTGTTGATGGCTCCGCAGGTGTAGCGGTCGCCGTCTTTCCTGGTTCGCAGTTGGAGCGTGCCTTTGCCGCTCAAGCAGGCGTCCTCCTTCACCCAGAAGCCATCCCGGCGTTTCCAGTCACCAAGCCGGTTCCATTTGGATTCATCGAGGGTGGCTCCTTCGAATTCATCCTGCCACGCAAGTTGCCATCGTTTGCCCGGCTCGGCGGCGGGCAGGAATCCCTTCGCCGGGGCCGTCGCGGCAAACCCGGGGGAATAGGAGAGGAATGTCAGGATGCAGAAAAAACCGGCGGTCGCGCGCATGGCCTACTGTAAACCCGGAGGGGAGCGCAAAGACAACGAAAAAGATTGAGATACAGTCGGCAAACGGGAAAACGGCGGCGGAAGCCTGGTTCTCCGCGGCGGTGCCGCCAAGTCACCGCCGGGTCAACCGGAGGGTGTCAACAGGGTTAAGGTCGTCTGCCCCTGCCCATGCCGAACAGGAGCGAAAGGATGAATATCGCCAGGAAAACATAGAACAGCGTTTTGGCGATGCCCACCGAAGCCCCCGCGATGCCCCCGAAGCCGAAGATCGCCGCAATGATGGCGATCACCAGGAATATAACAGCCCATCTTAACATGAGGTAACGTGTTTCCCGGGCCTTCGAAATGCCATTAGGTTTTCACCTGCCAGCGGGCGGCGCGAGGACCGCCGCGTGTTTTTGACTCGACGTGGGGGCGTGACTCTGCTGATTTGATTTGCCCGGACTCCAGCATGAATATGAGCCAAAGCACGAGCGACAAAGCGCCGCCTCGCAGTTCACCGCCCGTCAAAGCCGCGGGGTTGGTGGGGGCCGGTTTGGGGCGGTGGTGGTCGAATCCCCCGGCGCGCGCGTTGGCGGCGTTGATTTTTGTCGTGCTCATTGGGTGTTTGTTTAACGCGGACGGCGCCTTTTTCAAACCGGGCACACACCGGG